>JBBQIG010000205.1:0-8085 GCA_038324715.1 Anaerolineae bacterium
AATTCTTCCACCACGCCCAACCAGCGCACAGCCGTTTCCCATTCACCCAACTCGGCGTCCACAGCCGCCAACACTTCAAAAGCAATAATTATGCCACTCTTGAAGTTAATCTGCTGATAGAGACGCAGGCACGAACGCAAATAGTCTCCAGCTTCCGCATATTTGTGCATCATCAGATGGACAATGCCTAAGTTACGCAGCGACCAGCCCATCAACTGGTAATTAGCATGACTTTGCCCAATGGCAAAGGCCTCTTCAAAATGCTGGATTGCGGCAGGATAGTCACTCGTCTGCATCTGTACCCAGCCTTGCAGGTTGAGCGCGACCCCCATGCTGTTGGTGCGCTTCTGATCGCGCAAGAGCGGGATCGCTTCGTCCAGCAAGTAGATGGCGCGCGGCAGATCATCGAAGAGAATGACGATGCTAGCAAGTTGCATCAGCACAGTTGCCACAAACCACGGTTCATTGATCTGCCGGTAGATGGCTAAACTCTCATTCAGTTGCGCCTCGGAGGTCGGATAATCGCCTATGGTCGAAGACAAGACCCCCATCTGAAAGAGCGTCCAAGAAATGTTCGCTTGGTCTTGATGGATGCGCCAAATTGCCAGGGCTTCTTCAAAGCAACGCTGGGCCGCTGCATATTCGGCCATCGCATGTTCCATCTCACCCAGCGCCGTCAGTGCCTTTGCCAGAACTTGTGGCGGCGTTGCCTCATCGGCGATAGCCAGTGCCGTGCGTAACCACTCGCGTCCTTCAGCCCAAGCATCGCCCATATACCAAAAGCGACCCAAGGCTCCAACCAGGCGCACCCCCAAATGGGGGGCATGCTTGCTGGTCAACGACCATTCCAAGACCGCGCGCAAATTGCCTTGTTCACTTCGCAACTGCTTGAAGCGTACGGGGGAGAGATCGGCGTAGTGATATGCATCTGTCTGCTCCGCCAGCGACGTAAAATATTCAGCATAGCGGTGCATGAGAGCATCCACATTGTCCATCTCTATCAATTTATTGCGCAGATATTGGCGTAGCAACTCGTGAATCTCATAGCGCAAAGCTCCATCTGGCTCGGCAACTTCGGCGGCGGCTTGCACCAATGATTTGTCGATGAGCGCAGCTAGGTGGGTGAGCGTCGCCCCTGCCACAGCCTGTGCTGCTTCACGTCGGAAGCCACCGCGGAAGGTCGAAAGTCGCGCCACAGCTTGCTGTTCTTCGGGTGAGAGCAATTTCCATGAATATTCAAAGGCGGCGCGCAGGCTGCGGTGACGGATCGGCGCACTACGATCTGCCAGCGTCAGGAAATCCAAACTTCGGCTAATTTCGTCGGCAATCTCCTCGACGGTGAGCGTGCGTATCCATGCCGCAGCCAATTCAATGCCCAAAGGCATGCCACCGAGCAAGTTACAGAGACGCACAATGGCGTCGCGATTGGCGGGCGTCAAGGCAAAAGAAGGAGAAAACTGGCGTGCTCGCTGCAAAAATAGCATCACCGCTTCACTGGCAGCCACTTCATTTTTTTGTTCAGTATTTCCTTTTTCCGTCTTTGGAACTGCCAGCCCGCCCAACTCCATGATGTGCTCGCCATTCAAGCGCAACCGCTCGCGCGAGGTAATGAGCAGGTGAATGCCAGGAATGCGCTGCAAAATGTGTTCGACGAGCGCGGTGACTGCATCCCCATCCAACGCAAGCAAATGCTCAAAGTTATCCAAAACTAAGAGCAAAGATTTTCCTGAAAGCAGTGTATCTATTTGGGCGCGGCTGGAGCTATCTCCCGCCAGTGTTGCGTTCATAGCCCCCGCAAGCGCAGAAGGTAGCTCCAACGCATTCGAGAGTGAAACCAACGGCACAAAATAGGCACCGTCGGCAAAGTGCGATTCCATCATGTGCGCCATGTGCAGCGCCAAGCGCGTCTTGCCAATGCCCCCTGGGCCGACCAACGTAACCAATCGGCACTCTGCGTCCAACAACAGTTGGTGCAGTTGCATAGCTTCCGGTTGACGACCCACGAGCACCGTGGTGGGCAGTGGCAAACGTGCCACGGGTGCAGTTGGGGCAGGTGGGGGTACTGGTATGGATGCAGGAGCAACGTGAGGCGAAGGTTGAAAAGCCGAATCGCTGGCAGAAGTCTCATCCTCAGCGGGTGCAGCACTGAGGGCAGCAATGTTGAGCGCAGTGCGTGCTTGACGAATGAAAATCGGACGCTGATCGACAGGGAGTTTTAGTACCTCTGCCAGCTTTTCTGCCATCTCCAACGAGGGACGGCGTTTGCCACTTTCAAAAAAGCGGATGGTCTGCACAGAACAAAAAGCCACTTCAGCGAGGGCTTCTTGGGTTAGGTCATGTTGGGCGCGCAGCCTTTTGAGCCAACGTCCAAAAGGCATAGGCAAAGCACTGTTGGCAGAACTATTTACAGCATCATTGAGCATCACGCGACGGACTCCACTCGATACCTAAACGAATCAACATTCAGCCAAGCCACCTGCAAAAACATTGTAACGCAACCCTTGAAATTGAGACTGCCCACACAAAAGAAATACAACGGCAAAAGTAACGATAGAGTTTGCATTGTAGCACAGCCTGTAACAGCTTTTGTAGCAGTTAGTTGCTGTTTTCGAGCGTCGGAACATGGTGAAATAGGGACAAGCAGGGCCTGCCCGAAGGCACACGAAAAAGAATGCAAAAGAAGTAACTTCAGGGCAACTTGAGTCCAGGCTAAGAATCCTAACACGCTGGAGAGTACACGATGTCGAACTGGATAGAGGGTGACCAACTAAACCAACTTAGAGCTACTACAGAAAAATTTACTGAAATAGATACTGGGGCAAATACAGAAAATATCAACAAAGACAAAAGTAACGAGAGAGCCACAGCCGAGGCGGCACACCCAAGCTATGTACGCAATCCCCAGGAGGGAACAGCATTGCGCATTGGCACATTGCAGTTGACGGTGAAGGCCCGAGGGGTGGAGACAGGGGGTCGATTTTCCCTGGTTGAAATCTGCCTCCCCCCCTACTTTGCAGCCAGCTTTCTCCACCTTCACCGGCAGACCACCGAGACCATTTACCTGCTACAAGGTATGTTAGCGGTGACGCTGGGTGAGGAGACAATGGTCGTGCGCCAGGGCACTTCAATTGTGGTTGCACCCCACCAGGTACACCGCTTCTGGAATCCCACAGCGGCTCCAGCGATTTATCTAGCTTATTTCACACCCGCAGGTGTGGAAGAATATTTTGAAGCATTGGCAGAATTGGGTCTGACAGAGAGTGGAAAGATGGAGGCAGGACAAACGGAAACAATGGGGTCTCCAACAGATCTTGCAAAGGTTGTGACACTTGGTGCGAGCTACGACTATTTAACCGCCGAGTACCTTGCGACTGACCAGAGTGCTACATCGTCACCCATCTCATCGGAACCCATCTCATCGGATTAAGTGTAACGGTATGCTCGCTTAAGCGGGCTTCGTTACGGGAATTGCTTAGCGACTAAAGAAGTAATGAAAGGAAAGGAAAGTATCATGAGTACCACTTATTCTGGCATCCTTTGGCAACGCTCGATCTTGCGTATGATGCTAAATGCATTAACCCTTTACACCGCCTTGGCACTTGCTAGCACCTGGGCGAACCAGATGGTAAGCCCTGTCTCGCTTGCCTCATTCATGCAGTCACTGCCCGACTCCCAGAACAACATCCAGAACACCCAGGGAAATGACGGCAACGAATCTCGCAACCCTAGCATGTTGATGGGAGCCAATCTTGAACAAAGTACCACAGTCAGCCCAACAATCACCTATAGCTCCTATGTAGGCGGTGACAACGCTGATTATGGCAAAGATATTGCAGTGGATGCCGCTGGCAATATCTATATCATCGGTCAAACTTTTTCCGACACCTTGTTGGATAACGAAATCAATCGTCAAGGCTATTCAGATATTTTCGTCGCCAAGTTCAATCCGGCGGGATCCGAATTGCTCTATTTGAAGATCATCGGCGGACAAGATTCTGACAATCCCTTGTCAATTGATGTGGATGCTCAAGGCAATGTCTATGGTACGGCATTGGTCTTTGATGAGAGCTTCCCCACCAAAAATGCCATATGGCCCACTCCCCCTGAGCGCACAAATAGCGTGCTTTTCAAGTTGGATAGCCAGGGCGAAATGGTCTATAGCACCTATCTGCCGCTCGATTCTTTCTACAATCGACACAATTTGGTGGTCGATGCAGTAGGCAACGCCTATGTGGGTGCCAGCTATCCGTGGGTTACAGAAGGCGAAAACTATTGGGGCAGCCAACTTGGCATTATCAAGCTAGACCCCACAGGCTCACAGGTATTAATTGACCGCCATATCGGTGGCACGGGTGCAGAGCAGGGCACAGGGATTGCCGTGGACACCAGTGGCAACATCTATCTGACTGGCACCACGTCGCAGGGCAATGGCTTCCCCATTACGGATGGGGCGCATCAGCAGGAGTGTGGGGACATCATCTATGACCCCGACACCTATTGCTATGAAGATGGCGTGTTGGTGGTGCTAGATCCAGCCGGGGAAGTGACCTATGCCAGCTACCATGGTGGCAGCTTTACTGATGAACCCCTGGCGATTGCAACCGATGGCAAAGGCAACATTGTGATCGCAGGGGATACGACCTCTAGCATGTTCCCCTTGGTCAATCCGCTGCAAGACACCTGCCCGGTAGATAGTACAACCGAAAATTGCACTTCAGCACGCGGCTTTGTGAGCATCATCCACATTGACCCGACGACAGATGAGGGGACACTCACCTATAGCACCTATCTAGGTTCGACTGAGACCAACAGCAACAACGCCGTTTTGGGCGCGGCAATGGACAGCGAAGGCAATGCCTATGTGGTGGGCTATACCAATGGCAAGAAATTCCCGTTGGCAAACCCCGTGCAAAAGGAGCTCTACGAAAGCTTTTGTTACACCTTTAGCTCGGAGCGCTACTGCTTCGATGGCTTTGTCACCAAGTTCTCGCCCACAGGCGAGTTGTTAATGAGCAGCTATCTGGGTGCCTCCTATGATGAATATCCCTATGGCCTCACGCTGGACAGCAAGGGAAATCTCTATGTTACAGGCACCACAGAAGCCGATGATTTCCCGACCACGCAAAATGCCTATCAACCAAACAACTCGATTGAGGATGATGCGTTCCTGGTGAAGATTGGACCAGCAGAGACGCCCCAAGGCCCACCACCGCCACCCTTGGGAACCCATCAGTTGATGCTACCCACACTCATGCGCTAATGAACTTATCAAGCTGAACTGAGTGGCACAATAGGCTGAGTATTTCACAGAAGCCGTCTCGAAGCAATGACTTTGAGGCGGCTTCTGTTGATCAATCCTACTTTGGCCTTAATGCAAAGTGTAATAAGAAACTCAAGCATTAGAACCAAGTCTACCGCTTTATGCTACTCCTTAAGGCAGCACAAAGTTTGTTCGCACAAGTGAACTATCGGTGACGAAGGTAGGCGACGGCATCATCCACGTTGGGCGAGGTGCAATCTCCACCTCTGCCAAGTCGGGCAGTTGATAGAATCGCTCCTCAATCTGCACGCGTACACTGCCTGACCCAACCAGGGTAAATTCAAGATCAATTGTCGTCGTCTCGATTCCGTAAAGCTCCACCCAAAGCACTTGCGCTGGTTGCGCTGCACTGGCTACCTCAGCGAGTGGCTTACCCAATATCTGCACACCCGCAAACCCACCTTCCGCTTCCAGCCGCAAGACCTGCATGGGTGCAGGCTGGTCAACCGTAATGCGCGCTTGTACCTGACGCAGACCGTCAGCAGTGATCGTCTCCTCCACCACCTGTAAGGTGGGCGCGACCAAGTTCGCTACTGGTGCTGGTCCGCCATAGGCTGGATATTCGAAGTCCGATCCCATATAGAACGCACCCCACGGGTTGAAGGTTGCCTCCTGCGGAGCAGCAGGGAAGAATTGCTCCGTCCACCTGTCCAGAAGCGCATCACCATTGCCCACACTGCCAGCGACTGTCACCCACTGCGCCTGCCCTTCTTCCATCACATACGCGATCATATTGGGCTTGGGACGCGTGGGAGTGAATGAGGCTGTAAGCCCCACGCCTACCAGAATCGCCAACGCCGTGCTGGTCAGTGCAACGGGTATGACTACGCGCCGGGAACGGCTCACCACCTCCCACAGGGGCAAGAAGAGCGCAGCCAGCAGCCCCGCAAAGGGTGCAGGGAGCAGCGCCATCATGGGCAACCCCATAATCAACTCAGCGCGCCCACTGAAGATGCCCAGGAAGTTGATAGCCGGCGCCACAATCAGCATGCTTCCCGCCCCAGCCAGACCCAGTAACGCAATATACACGCCACGCGAGGCACTCTCTTGCCCCAGGATTATCCACGCCAGGGGCAAAAGTGCCAGCAAAGCTGGCAGCACAAAGATCGGGCTGCTGCCTGGCACGCGCCACGCACTCAGCACGGTCAGGAGTACCCACCACGCCAGCACCCCCACGCCTAAATCAGTCCACCGCTGGCGCTTGAAGAGCGCAAAGCCTGCTACTACCAGCCCGCTTGTCAGCAGTGCAAAAGCCAACGTATACCAAGGTTGGTCATAGCTCACGCCAATCAGAAAGACTTGCAACCGTGGATCGATCAGGCGGAGGGCATACCAAAGCGCTGCACTGAGTGCCATCGCAGCCAGCACCAAAGGCATCAACAGCAAAGCACCCATGATCAGACCGCGGGCACGCACACGCTGGCGGCGCAAACCGACGATGACGAGCAGAATATAGCCTCCCACAGCCAGCAGTGCCAGAAGCATGCCCACCCACGCTGGATAGCGCACAGTTAACCCGTTTATCAGCGTGAAGTAGACTGCGTCGGGGGCTGTGAGTGAACCATCTAGCGGCAGGTTGCCAAAGTGACGCGCAAGTGCCAGCACATTTTCGCCCTGGTGTTGCAGCGTGCGCGGGTCGAGATTGTCGATGTTGTCTTGAGCCGAGTGATAGGCAGGCACATTGCCCACATAGACCAACCCCAACCCCACCGGCGCAGCCATCAACAATTGATCCAGATCTGAGCCGCCCGTGCCGCTCAACCAGACCAGGTCATTGACAAAGGAATAGGCGACCGCTGCGGGCATGGCGGACAACGCCTCCGGCACCAGCAAGCCATTCTCCGGTCCAGTGACATAGAGTAGCGATGCGCCCGCGGTGCCCATGGCTTCCTGGTTGATCGCCACACGAACATCTTGTGCCCAGGGGTGTCGCTCGACAAAGGAAAGCGAGCCAGCGCGCGTGGTCTCTTCCCCGTCTTCAATCAGGAAGATAATGTCGTTGCGCAGAGGCGGCCCTGCAACCAGGGCGCGTGCTACTTCCAGCACTCCCACCGCGCACCCACCACAATCGCTTGCACCGGGCGTCGTGTGGACACCGTCCAGATGTCCAGCAATGACAATTGCACCTGTACTGTCCGTCCCTGGCAGGCGAGCCAGCAAGTTGTATGCCTGGGCAATAGTTACGATTCCAAATTCACCATTCTGCTCCACCATTTGTTCGTCGGTGATCTCCGGCGTCAATCCTAGAGCAGTAAATTCGCCAGCCAAGTACTCGCGTGAGGCAGCCAATCCTGGCATGCCTGGAGCACGCGGCTGGGCCGTAATCACGGCGAGATCCGCCAATGCCTCTTCCACCGAAAAGGCATCTGGTGCGGTGGTGGCGGGCAGCGGTGGCGGGACAGCCAGAGGCCAAATGCCAACCACTGCTGCCAGGATCATCAGTACGACCAGGCTTACCGGTATGACATAGCCTCCCAGCGCCGGGAAGAGCTTGCTTGCTCTCTGCGTGCGTTGATCGGGTGAGCGTGTACGAGTGGCAGGGTTATTGAGCACTTTATTCATAAGATGCCTCCAAGATAGGGGCCTGTTGGCTTTGGGTTCTGTTCGGCTTCGAGCAGATCCAGACCAGCGCCCCTGCATAGATGAACGAATCGGCAAGGATTTCAAGCGAATGGACGAGACGTACATGGGGTGCAATCCAGGTTGCAGCCAGCATATAGAGCAGCCCAACCATCACAAAGAGTGCAAATCCCAAGCTAAAGATT
>JBBQIG010000206.1:0-8079 GCA_038324715.1 Anaerolineae bacterium
ACCCAGCGGTAGCGGTGCCTTCGCGAATCAAACCGAGATAGAAACTGCCTGAATAGGGATCGTAGACAGTTTGATCGGGATCAAAAGGCTGGAAGCTGTAGAAGCGGTCACTAGGACCTTCGTCCCACGTAAAGGTGTAGGGGTTGGATATGAGCCGCCACGTTACGGGAGCATTGGCAAGCGGACCGCCGCTGAAGTAATTGGCTTGCAGTGTGACGCGCACCATCTCCCCCTGTTGATACTCAGGTTGATCTGATGTAAGCGAAATCTCGAACTCAGGGGCGCGATAGGAAGCCACGGCGAAGTTCGTGCCTGCATAGGCGAAGCGTTCGGGGCCGAGCGGCAAAAGCACTTCAAGGTAATAGCCACCGGTGGCGGCTTCTTCACTGAGTTCAACTGTGCCATTGACTGTGCCAAGTTCACTCAGTTGCCGCTCTTCTTTCAAGACAACATTGCCCAGCGGATCGCGCAGGGTGATGGTAATGGTGAGGTCGTCGGGCGGAAGTTGATATTGATCGTCGACCAAGGCACGCACAATGCCCTTCCAGTAGACCGTCTGACCGGGGCGATAGATTGGGCGATCTGTGTAAAACGCGGATTGAAGCGCATCAAGCGTCCAACCCCCATTGAGATTGAAGTCCCAGATGGCGATTCCACTTGACCATTCGCTAGAAACTACGGCGAAATTATCATCTCCAGGCTCACCTGCCATTGCCAGAACAGGTACCCAAGCATTGGCAGGATCGGGGCGAAGTTCGGCGAGTAATATGCCGTCCTCTGCAGTTTCGCCTTCGGCTGTAACTACTCCCTGATTGAAGAAGCGGATGGGCACATCCGATACGGGTTGACCTGTGCGTAGGTCAGTTAGCCAGACCAAGCTCTCCCCAGCGTCACTCTTTTTGAAGGTCAAATTGAGATTACTGATGACTATCAGTGCTCGGCTGACATAATTGGAGTTGGAATCAATTATCGCTTCGGGGGAATCAACGTTTGGATCCCCTGTGTTGGAGGTCGCGCGACCTGGTTGGTCTACTTCGATAAAGTAGATGCCTGGTGCAAGGTCGTTGCCCATCTCGTCGGTGAGGGTGACGACTTGGCGCATGCTGATGTTGCGCTCTTCGGCGACCTCATAGGTGCGTGACCAAATGCGATTTGTTTCAGGGGAAGGTAGTTGATAGTTTTGCCAGACTTCCCATTGGTTGGCACCTGTAAGCGTGAACAATTCAGAATCGGGCAGGCGGTAGAGTTCAACGGTCAGGCTATCAAGATTGCGATAGAGGATGCTTGCGCGCGTATCTGAATAAGCCGTGTAGTGGGTAAAGCGGTCAGCCTCTAAGTTCACGAAGGGCGCATAGTCACCTGTGGTAAAGCTCAATTGATAGTCTTCACCCAGGGTGTTGCCATACTCATCGGCAATGTCTGCACCGATGGTGACGGTATAGCGAGTGTTGGGTTCTTTGAACCAACTCAGTTGAAGTTCATTGAGATATTCAGAATAGTATGAATAGACTTGGGTCGTGGTCAGCATGGGACTGACTTGGATATTCTGAAGCACCAGAGTTGGACTGACGGGTGCATTGAAACGCACAACGACCGAAGTGTCGGGTGAGACTTCTTGCGCGCCATCTACAGGAGAAACCGTCTCGACCGCAGGCAGTGGCACGATGGTAAAGCTGCGACTATAGGTGGAGCGTAGCGTGCCTTGTTGGCTGGCGGGTTGTGCGGACTCGTCAACGGTGATTAGGTAAGTTGCGCCAAAGTCCAGCCGATTCGTTGGTGTAAAGATGAGTGTCGTGAAGTTGTGATTCCACCCAATTTCGCCATCAACCGTTGTGTTGTCTCCGCCATCACGCAGATTAAAGGCTGACTCGGTGCTTTCGGGACCCATCGGTTGGGTGAATTCAACTGTGACAGAACTGTCAGGCCGTACGAGTGTGCCGCTGGGGAGGCTATTATTGACAATCGGCGCGGCGGTTGTGAACTCGAACTGGTATGGTTCAGCTAGCGCCACGCCTGCTAAATCCTCAATGTCGTCAATCACGGCAGTATAGGTGGTTGCTCCGGCAAAGGCTGTTGCAGGCTGGAAAGCATAGACGGAGGTGCCAAGCCAGCGTCCTTCGCCTTCGACAGGTGGATCGAGCGTGAGCGGGTTGGGAAGATCTTCTTGGTCATCAACACCACTCAGAGGCACGACAGGACGATTGAAGACAATCAGTAGCTGCGAGGTGGTATCGACTTCCACCGCGTCATCGCTGGGTTGGGTGGAGGTGACGAGCAACGGGGTAGCGACCGAAAATGAGACTTGTAGCGCATTGCTCAATGCGACACCCGTTGCCGATTGGGCTGCACCGTCCACGCGTATCGTATAGACGGTTCCGCTTTCTGGGCCACTTTCCGGGGCTGCGCTAGGTGTGAAGATTAGATCTGTACCTTCGACACTAAAATTGCCATCAAGAGCCGGGCTTATTGTTGCCCACTCTGCAAAAGCAGGGTCTAACTCTTGGTTAAAGGTCAACGTGATCGGCCCATCAACCCAGAACTGGCTATCATCCGGTGTGGTGCTGATGAGCACCGGAGGTAGTTCACCTTCCGCTTGCTGAATGGGTGCAGGCTCGACTTGTGCTGGGGCGATGAGTGCAGGTGACATACGCGCAGGTACAGCTAGCAGTGTGCTTACTCCTAAACTTATTCCTAAAGAGGTAATGAGCACCAATGCAATTAGGATGAATGTGCGTTGAATCGTGGATAAGTGATGCATACGAATACCCTTCAAGTTGATCTGCGTCGGTAAAAATCTAGCTGCACACTGTCGAAAATTGTGAGTAAACCTGCGATAGACAGTGAACCACGCTGGAGTAGTTGCGTCTGTTGCAGTCTACCTTGCGTTTGGTTTTAGCGTATTGGGTAACTGAACTATTTGCTACCAGCAGTCCTCATCATAAGATCATCATGTTTATAAAAGTTTAACAGTGAAAAAATCGCGATAATTCAAGGTACTGCTATCTGCTCTTCACTGCTGATGGTGGTGACACCTGTGCTTGCACTGGTTTCCACAACGACTAGCGCGGGTGCTGTTTGTTCAACTTGGCTTTCAGGGGTACGTTGACCTTCTAGCCAAAATGTATGATGACCGGGTTTGAATTCCCACCATGTGCGTAGCCGGTTGGCATCCTGGGCTTGCGCCAGTACTTCGCCATCCACAACTAAGCGTAGATCTGCCCAAGACGCACCATCTGCTACATAACCAGTGACCTCAATCCGTTGTCGTTCGCGCGGTACACCAGGATGAATTTGATAGGCCGTGTTGGAAGTGGGCGCTGATAACACCAGTGGCCCTGTGTGCTTGATTACGCCACTTGTATCTTGGGCTGCAACGGTTTTGTTGGCGGTGGGCACTATGGGAATGCCTTGGCTAATCATCCAATCATGGTATTCTGGCGGCAGCATCCAATAGACGCGTTCACTGCGCCGCACAGCGGGTGTATCAACGGTAGCAAGTAGTCCACTTGCTTGGTCAATGGTTAGTGATATGAATTGATTGTCTGCCATTGTCGGTTCCGTGCCAGCAATAAAGCGTTCATTGCGTATACGTTGGCATGTGGGCGAAGGTAGCATGCCACTGGGCGCACAGATTGGAATTTCGACGATATCTGCGGGGCGCACAAAGGCTGGTGGTGGGGTGGTATGGGCTTTGAGCATGAGATCATGCCAGATTGGGCCTGCGCCATCAATACCACTTGCGTCGAGCATGGGCGTATTGTCGGCATTACCCACCCAAACGCCGACCAGGCGCTCGGTCGAATAGCCAATTGTCCAGTTGTCGCGCCAGTCGGTAGTTGTTCCCGTTTTGACTGCGGCTGGGAAGGGTAGCTCGAGCACGGAGCCTTCGCCAAAGGCAGGTATGCGTGCCGCTGGATCGCTGAGACTGTCTGTAATGAGATAGGCCGCACTGGGTGAAATGACCTGCGTGCCTTGCGCCTTGCTCATGTATTTGGCAGGAATGTTTCCTGGCTCAATCGCTTCTTTGCCCAAGAGGGAATGCCATGAACCATCTGGCTCTTGGCGTTGAATGTCAAGAATGGCGCGCGTGTCAAGACGATGCCCATTATTAAAGATGCCAAAGGCCGTAGTGAGATCTAGTAGTTTGACCTCGCCACCACCCAAAGTCAGTGCAAGTCCATACTCCTGAGTAAAGCTGCTGATGCCCGCCTGAGTTGCTAGCTGACGCAGTGTGTCGATGCCCACGTAGTCTAGTGTGCGTACTGCAGGAATATTGTAGCTGCTGGCGAGGGCCGTGCGCAGACTGACCGGACCGTGAAAGAGCCGGTCATAGTTGAGCGGTTGGTAGGGGACATTGCCCCCCGATTTGTCACGCGTATAGAAGGTGGCTGGCAGGTCGGGCAAGATGCTGGCGGCTGTTAGGGGAACTTGGCCGCGCGACGCGGCGCTCGCGGGATCCAGCGCGCTGGCATAGGTAAAGGGTTTGATGGCACTGCCGGGTTGACGCAGTGCAAGGGCCGCGTTGACATTGCCTTGAATCGACGCATCGAAATAATTCGGGCTGCCGATCATTGTGAGCAAGTCACCTGTATTGTTATCAAGGATTACGGCTGCGGCATTGTCGATGCGACGATTTGGGTCTGTCTTGGCGTCACAGAGTCCTTGCGTTCGGCAGTTTAGCAAGTCGAGGCGATAGCGAAGCGATGCTTCTGCTTGTTGCTGCAAATCTAGGTCTAGGGTGGTGATCACACGCAAACCGCCTGCGCGCACCAGATCTGCCCCCAAACGTTGTACCACTTGGTCTTGCACATACATTACATAGTGGGGCGCGTTAATGTTGTAAAGGTGTGAACGATAGCGCAGTGGCTCGGCGGCAATCAACTCGCGCTCGGCGTTGGTGAGATAGCCCCCATCTACCATGAGGCGCAGAACGGTTAGTTGACGGCCTTTGGCTGCGTCGGGGTCGAGCAAGGGGTTATAGCCGACGGGGTATTGGACAAGGCCCGCTACGAGTGCGCATTCGGCGCGGCTGAGTTGTGGGGCAGGTTTGCCAAAAAATATCTGAGCGGCTGCTTCGATGCCAAAGGCAAAGTTGCCATAATACATTTGGTTGAGGTAGAGCGCGAGCACTTCGTCTTTGGTGTAATGTTGCTCCAATCGCCATGCCAGCCATGCCTCACGCAATTTGCGTCGCAAGCTTTGCTCATAGCGTTCATTGGTGGGGAGCAGCAAATTGCGTGCAACTTGTTGCGTGAGGGTACTTGCCCCACTCACGACGTCGCCGCCGGATTGAAAGTTTTGCCAAGCCGCGCGCGCAATGGCAATCGGATCGACGCCGGGGTGCTGATAGAAGCGGCTATCTTCGGTGGCAAGCGTTGCGTCAATGCATGCCTTTGGGAGTTCGCTTAGGTCGCGATTGATCTGTTTGCCTGTGTCTGGGTCTAATACTTCATACAGCACGCGCCCGTTGCGATCTAAGATTTGGGTTGTTGGCAGAACCAAGCGCTCGGTTGCACTGCTTACGGGTGGTAAGTCAACCAAGAGCCATTGGTAAAGAGCCAGCACCGTGCTACTTATCAGTAGTAACAGGATGATCAGGCTGAGTAACCAGTGTATGCGAATGGGTAAAAAGATGCGCCGTGCCATATTTGTGTGAACGTAGCGTATAGATAGTTTGTTCCGGCAATTTTAGCTACACGCTACGCTCATCTGCGATCAAAAGCAGTAGGTTTTCCCCATGGACTGGACAGAGATTTCGGCTAAGCCAAAGCAGTCAGAATATTCACTGTACCTCGTTTGAAATGCTACGTTTAGGAACGGTCTGTCGTTCGCAGGTCACTGCCGCCAGTGAGTTGTTGGTCAATTGACGGGTTGCCTCTGTACTCGACGTGGCTGGCACCACTCGCTTTCACATTCAATGATTCTGTAACCCACACATTTGCCTCGCTGCCACCGCTCAGATCAACGCTGGTAATTTCACTTTCCACGTCAATGGCATCATATTGACTGGCACCACTGCCCGTGATTTGCTGTTCAGTGACAGTTCCAGTGTCAATGGTGATGTGACTACCCCCATCGGCATCAATATTTAGGGTGTCCGTAGCGAGAGTATCAATTTCGATAGTCCCACCCCCACTTGTATCGAGGTCTGCGCTAGTTGCTTGTAAGTCGCCGATGGTTCCGTTGCTGCCACCGTGAAGAGCCACGATTATGTGGTCAGTGTGGATACTTTCTATTTCTAAAGAGCCACCCCCAGAGACTTCTATGCCATGAATCGTCTTCATTTGCAGATGAACGATGATGGGGTGATTGGGTCGCAAGCTAGGTACTCTGATATTGGGTCTGAGGTCGGGAGGAATATTCACAATTAATCTCTTCCCGCTGACGGTTGTCTCGATCTCGGACATCAGGTTGTCTTCGGCTTCAAGCGTCAGTTGTTCCTGATCACCCTGTGTCAATCGTAGTTTCATCCCACAACAGATTTCCACCTCTTCGATATTGCTGACTTCCCTGCTCTGCGTGATGACATTGCCCGATTCTTCGACCGCGACTAGCGTGCAGCCGCTGAGTAGCAGCGCAATTGGGATTAAGGACAGGATTTGCATCTTATTCATTTTCTCACTCTTTTTCTTGCCTGATTCAGAAGGAGGATCTCCTCAGAATTTACTCTTTGCTATCCCTGATCTCTTGCGGTGCGTCCGACGTTTTGCGGCCAACGAGGAAGTAGGCGATTGGGCCGATAAAGTTGACAAATGCAATGGCGACCCACATCCGCTTGCTGCCCTTGATTGCTTGAGCCGGTCGATGGCGGATATCCCACAGGGCAGACGCTAGCAGCGCGATCTGCACAAGTGTCATAATTGCCGTACCAATCTTTGACCTTGTTGATAAATCTTTCCATGCTTTTTGTTTCATAATTTTATCTCTCCATTCACGAAGTTAGACGTGCCAGATGCTGGCTTGGAGGTTGGCTGCTCCTCCGCCATTGATTCCTTTGCCGTGCAAACTAGCAGTTAGCTCTCTCTATAGTTTACTTTGCTGGCTTAGAGGGTGAAATCTACTTCAGGTTAGGACTTTACCTGGTCAGAAGATGGGGACGCATCTCCTATGTGCAGGAATTGCTAACGTCCGCTTCAGTTTCTATCACTTTCACCTCATCGACTTGCCATATTGATTTGCCGTATTGATTTGCCATTGATGTATTGTAATTATGGGTGTTATTTGTTTAGCTTTCGAGGTGCTTTCTTACTTTTATCTGTATCATTACCGTTCCATCTTGAACGGGAGTAAGATAATAGCTCGAATTCGTGCGGTTCGATGGGCTTTTGAACCTGTTACAAGAGCACTTCTGTACACAGCCCAGACGCTTCCTGCAATTACCTTCTTTTTCCTTTTTAAGGTTTGACAGTAGATGGAAATGATCATAGAGTTAGAAATCCAAACTATTTTCGAAAACTAAGGCCATGACTACAAATCAGACCAACGAGATCAGTAACGAGTCTACGAACGAGCAGTGTGCCCGTATTGTGTTTGAAGTTGTGCCGCAAGTTATGCAGAGTATGCGCATTGAAATGCGGAGGCAACGTGGGTCAGATCTATCAGTGCTGCAACTTCGGGCACTGGCTTATCTCGGGCGCAATCCTGGGTCACCACTCTCGGCGCTGGCCGAACATGCTGGATTGACCTTGCCATCCATGTCGAGCCAAGTTTCTGGCTTGGTGGCGCGGTCATTGATTGATCGCTCGATTTCACCCGAGGATCGACGCTTTGTTACGTTGACACTAACTGAGCAGGGTAAATCTGTATTGGATGCGGCACGGCATAATGCCCAAGGAAGTTTGGCAAAAACATTAGAGGTTTTTTCTGCCGAGGAATGTGCTACTGTGATTGAGGCGATGAAATTGTTAGAGCGTGTGTTTGCCCCTTCCTCGCCTGAACACTCTCAAACTGAGGCATCTAAGCAACCGGCAAAAGCCTAGATGGAGTTGTGGTCACATGGCGCGTATGGACCCCCCGCGCACACCGAATATTCCCCCGGAAATTGTACCGCTGCGCGCTCGTCAGGTACGTCTCCCCAAG
>JBBQIG010000207.1:0-8077 GCA_038324715.1 Anaerolineae bacterium
CAACACTCTGCGCGCAGGGGCTGGCAATCTCTCTAGCCGCACGCGTAGCGCTCTTTCCACTGTCCCGGGCAGTTGTTGCTCGGTGAGGGGGCGTTGGAGTTCCCACAGACGCTCCCCTTTCTGGCTGTGAGACTTCTGCTCAATTAAGATGCCAGTCTCTTGCAGAGACTTGACCATTTCTGCAATAAAGAAGGGATTGCCACCTGTCTTGTTGAGGAGCATGGAGAGACCTTTGGGGAGCGAACGGCTCTCTAGCAACATGCAGAGCAACTCCATTGAGGCGACTTCATCCAACTGTTCCAAGGGCAGGTGACGATAGTAGGGCTTGTCGAACCAACTGTGCTGCCACTCTGGACGATAGAGCACGACAAATTGGACAGGCAAGCGGTTGATGCCGTCGGTGACTTGCCCAAAAATTTCCAGGCTAGCCTCATCTGTCCAATGCAGATCGTCAATGGCAATGAGCAGTGGCTTTTGCTGGGCTGCGCTTGCCATAAGTGTGCGTAGCAGATGCACCAAGCGGCCCCGGCGCGCCTTGCGTTCTTCCAAAGGCAATTCGGAGGTTGCAAAGCCCAGCGTCTCACGCAAAATCTGGTTCAGTTGTGGATCGTCAGGCGATTGCACCCCTGGCAGATCGGCCAAACGACGATTGATCTTGGCTTCGGCAATCTCGCTGCCCTCACCAGGGCCAATGCCAAAAATCTGACGCAGCAACTGACCTACCAACGTATAGGGGCGGTCTTGTCCAGTGGAGGTAGAGGATAAGCCGATCCAATGATGGTCTGTCTCTGCCAGACTGGTGCGAATCTCTTGCAAAAGGCGCGTTTTGCCAATTCCGGCTTCACCAGAGATGCCCACCACTTGGCCGCGCCCCTGGCTTGCACTCTGCCAATAGGTTGCCACCAGTGACAATTCGCGCTCGCGGCCTAGGAGTTGGCCTTGCTGGCGCGCGCTTGCCGGGTGAGCTTCCATATCCGCTGCGGCGACATCGGGCAACGGGGAAATGGTGTAAATGGCTGGCTCATGGAACAGGTCCAACTGCTCATCATGGCTGCTGTTGTGTGCTGCACCATCTGCCAAGTTGTTTCCCACCGGCACAAATAGAAAACGCTCTTCGCAGAATTGGCTGGTTTGGGCATTGGTCAAAACGTGGCCCACCTGCCTTTGCTGCAAGAGCCTATCGGCCTCGTCAAAGACCGCACCGAGGTAGATAGGGAGCGCCTCGGTGGGCCTGGCTGGTGCGGAAGAGTGGCGGTCTATGGTGAGGCGCGTGATTTTGCCGGTGACCACGGCAAGCGTAACCGGCACCGATTCGGCTTCGGCCATTTTGCCGATCTCTAAAGCAGCGTAAATTGCACGTACTGCGTCATCTTCTAACGGCCCTTGTATGCCAAAAAGAATCTTAATCTGGCGCGACGAAAGGGTGCTGAAGTGACCGCCGTGGGCTGTGGCAATGGCGGTCACTCTGGCTAAAAAGTTTTGGAGCCTGTTGATGCCTTCTTCATCTGTATCCCCAAGTAGACGATCTTGCACATTACTGGCGCGCGCATCACTGGCGGCTGAAGCTGGCAAGAGCTCTATCGCCAAAAGTGTACCTGGCTGGGGCAAGGAGATGGGATTAGGCAACCGGTACTCTGGATCGCCATACAGTACAGGCGCAGACCAAGAGATCGACTGTGCAGCGCGGCTTTGGCTGCGCGTACGCGCCTGGCGCAACGCATTGCCCAACGCATTGCCGTTGAGAAAGCCCCGATAGAACTCCAACGCCAGCCAACGAATTTCATCATCTTCGACCGGCCACAGCGTGCCCACAAAGGCTTCTGCGCCGCCAGCCAGAAAGGCGTGGGCTAGGCTGTGCGCTTGTTGCCCGGCAAAGGGTTCTGGCTGACCTATGGGCTTTAGGTTGCGCCCAGAGCTACAGGCGTTGAGAAAGACAACAGGATTGCCACAGAGTACACTCTGAATTTCGTCTGCACTCAGCCAACCATCGGCCAGACTGATTGCGCCAGGACGGGCATGACAGGCAAAATGGATAAGCTGATAGTCCCCACTGGCTAGCGCGGCAAGAACACGCATCTTTGAAGCTTGCTCGCGACAGAGGAATTCAACGCGCAGCGGTAGGGCGGCAGTATCGAGCGCATCGAGCAGGTTTTCGATCTCCATCTCAGCATCGGGCAGATTGCCGTTGGGGTTGCCCACAAGAAGGCAGCGTAAATTGACCCGTGGTTGCACAACCGCCGGACGCGCAGAAGTCGCCAGCAACATCTGGCGCGCTACGGCATGGCGTAGCGCCAGGAAATCTTGGTCATCGTGCAAGAGTTCCCAGGGTAATTCGTTTTCATTGGTGCGAATTAAGAGGGGCGTTGCCTGGGGCAAGCGGCGCAAAATCTCTTGCAGGGCTGGGGGCAAGAGATGGTTAAAGATAACGCGCCCAAGACGGCGCAGGGGGAGACTTGTCTCTGCTTCTCCTGGTGTGCTGCTACGCGCCGAGGGGCGTAGCAGGGTGGCAATTTGTGCCGCAGAATCGATTGCAGCCGAGAGTTCAGCTTGTTGATGGGGATGGAGAGCTACTGTACCCCAACACAAACTACCCGTCTGAACTTGGCTTGGCGTCTCAGAGTAAGCCGGCCAGATAAAGGTATAACCAGATGCGTGCTGAAGGATGGTAATGGTGAAGATCATGCTAGTTTGGCTCGATTACGGGGGAGGCCAGATGGCTTTGCAGACGAAAGTGCTGTCTAAAGGTTCGCTAGCATACTGCTTGTAACATTAACTTTATGGAAACTTCATGGAGTAGCTTTGCAAATTTAATTTGCAGTGAATTTTTGCCAGGTCAGAGATGTTGAGGGAATTGTAGCGGCTGTGCCTCCATACCAGTCCGTTCTCATTCCACAACGACTTATGAAACTGGTTCTGAATCTTTTTTCATTCTCTTTTCAAGAGTTCGTCGCTCTAGTTGTTAAAACTAGTGCTCTTTGTCCGGCAGTAATTTTCCGGCAGTAATTTTCCGCTAATAATTTATAGAGCATAATTGTGAGACTTTTTTACAAAGCATCCGCACCATCAGCCAATGCACCTTCGACGAGAACGAGAGGAATCTCCCAAGTCTGTTGCTTGTGGCGGACTTGCACGAAGTAGCGCCCTAAGGCAAGCTGTTCAAAGACGAGCATGCCATCCTGTCCAGTTACAGACCCGATGAGCAATTGGCGTTGGCCGTTGCGGAGGGTCACTCGTGTTTCACCCAGGGGCCGCGCGGTAGACATTTCTAAGAGTTTAACGGCAATGGCGGCATATCCTCCGACCACTGGGCCAACCGAGAGGTGAAGGCTCAGGTCTGCGTCGGGTGCTGGCAAGACAAGTAACTCGGCTTGTCTGTTGCTTTCTTCGCCACGCATCAGCGCGCTTGGCACGAGCGTGGGGTTGAACAAGGAAGATAAAGCGCCAAAGGTGGCTTTTGTGCTTTGTATGACCACCGCCACCTCTTCCACCAACGTGTGTAGTCCTGCGTGCAACCCATTGGTCAGGTCAGTGCTCAGGTCATTTCCCAAAGCAGGTCGCCACAGAGGTGATGGGGCCGTGAAAGTGCTGGAATCTTGAAGGGGGGCGTCGCGACTTTCTGTTTTTTCTGCTACCGAGTCCATAAACGACAGGTCGAATTGAGGTGCTTGATCCAGGGCAGGTAGCGTACCCTCTTCGAATTCATTCATTACCTCGCACAAGATCGAATATTCCATCGCACAATCGGGACAGCCAGCAAGATGGGCTGTGTAGATTTGATGTTCAGCCGCAAGTGGCACTTCTTCACCCTGGAGTTGAATCTGAAGCTGAACCCGAAGATGATAGAGGTCGGGCAAGTGTTGGCGACATTCGGCACAGGTGATCGGCTCTGGCTCATCAGCTTGAAGCGCACGAATCAACGAGTTAATCCGGGGCATAGCCGTCTGCTCAAATGAAGGTTGACCTTTGTCATTTCTGGTGTGGCTCATACCAGACGCCTCATTTCGGTTGATGGTGCAATCGTCAAACAACAAGCTAAAACAGTAGTAGCAATCACCACAAATACCTCAAATATGTCAGATACGTCGGATATGTCAGCGCCTAAGCTGTTTATCCCATTCAAAATCAATTAATGCAACAGAATTCATGCTGGAAACGAACCGGCAAACCTAGCGAAGCTGGGCCTCGCTTGATGTAGGTACACGCTTATTGTGCGTGCGCCGCTTGACATTCTGATGCTCCTCAGTTTGTGGGTGCAGGATATGCTGGGGAAAAGCCAACCGCTCCACTTTCTTCATAAACTCAGGGTCACCGCGTAGGGTTCGCAAACCTCGAAAGCGTAACACACGGATGGTCACAGCTTCCAAACGTAACTGCTCTGCCAATTCACTGTCGTTGCGATCCAAGAGATAGCCGTGGAGCAAGACAACCTTGATGTCTGGGTTCAGCCGTGGATGCTCTTGGATCAAAGAGACTAATTCGCTCTGCGTCTCGTTCTCCAAGGCGTACTCTTCTGGCGCAACGGCATCGACATCTGGGAGTTCTAAGTGTGGGGTGAGATCATCATCCCCAGGACTCCCTAACAATTCTAACGGCGACCGGCCCAGCTTGCGTTGCTCATCCAACAATTTGTGGATGACAATTCCTCCACACCAACTCATAAACCATGCAGGGTTATCTGGCCCTCTGCCATCCTTCAGCTTTTGCCAAATGGTCATCAACGCTTGTTGCGTAACTTCTTCGGCCAAATAAGCTAAATGTGGCTGTGTGCGCAGCCGTGAAAGGGCCATACGCAGCAGATATTCACCCAGCCGTTGATAGGCAGCATTGCACACCCGCTTGTCCTCGCTACAACACGCATTGTGCAGCAGATGGGCAGCGCTTATTGGCTTTTCTAGCTTCTCTTTTTGCTTCTCGTCTGCCGGATAACTATGGCTTTCCATGAAAAAGCTTTTCCGTTACCAGATACCTATACGCCCCTGAGTGATCTCGGCGTTGTATGAGTACTCTTTGTTACTTCTTGGATTGCTCGTTACTTCAATGGTTCAATAATCAAACAGTTCAGTAATCATAATGGTTCAATGGTCACACGAACCTCAAGAGAATGACTGTTTGCAATGAGCATCCACAGAAGCCTGTTCGGTTGATGACTCTACTCATTAGTCGAAGCCAGCCCTTTAATTGTTTCTGTCAAAATGTTTGAACTCATCTGACATAGAAAAAAATTCCCAGTGGGCGTTGGGCTAGACAATCGCTGGAGGGATGGAAACCTGATGATTCGCTTTTCTGCAAGTGCCAGAGCAACGGAAAATGGACAGATACTTTTGAATCGTGGTAGTGAATCATACTATCATTGTGGACAGTAGCTGTCAATCGGTCTTTTTTGACGGGTGTGTCCCAGGGATTAGGCGAATCTCCGCCACTACGAGAAAAAGGGTCTCTGTCACCCTGGAAGGGTCTCTCCGCCAAACAACCAGATCGGAGAGATTCCTACGGAATGACAACCTATGACAACCTGCACGCCGGAATTCTTGCTAGCCCTTTGCTATGTTAGGCGACCACAGCAATGGGCTTCTTTAGACACCGTCAGTGTCCAAAGAAGCCCCAGATCTAGAGCAGATATAGATCGCCCTGCCCACCCAACGGCTGTCAGGCTGGATGGATAATCAGCATAATTCTACCTATTGCAGATCGCTTTCTGGCGGCGGCAATTGATAGGAACGGCTTTGTTCCACGGCTGTAATTCCTTCGATCTGCTGAAGCTCGGCAATCTTGTCGGCTTTGATCCGTCCGATGATTAGACCGAGCTGGGTTAGTTTTTGGCTAACCTGCAAGCCTACTGCTTCGCATGAGGAAACAATCGCATCAAACTTTGAGAGATAGCGATTGCCAATTGCGATTGTGATCTCGACAATTTCTGTGTTGTTCATAGCGATTGTGGTTTCCCACCGGCTTGCTCGCAATGATACGAGCAAGCCGGTGAATCCTGGTTAAGGAGCTTGCACAAGACCTGCGCCAACATCGCGGGTGGAGAGATTCAGCCGGTCTGCGCTTTGCAACAGCAACCAGCCGAGTGCTGCACCGCGCATGGCAGGGTTGGCTTCGGCATAGAGTGCCGCAATGCCCGCGACATGCGGCGTTGCCATGCTTGTGCCACTGATTGTTCGATAGAGTCTGGGACGAGGCCAGCTAGAAGTTACATCGACACCTGGTCCGGCAATATCCACCTGTCCCCCGTTTCCGTTGATCCCGCCATCAGAGAAAGTGGCGACCTGTCGTTGCACATCAAGTGCAGCCACAGCCAAGATCGAAGGACAATTTGCCGGATGGCCCACAGGTCTAGTTGTGGTGGGGCGACGACTCGAGTTGCCCGCTGCGGCGATAATCAGTGTGCCTGCCGCCAGCGCGCGTTGGGCTACAATTTCATAGATGGCTGAGAAGGTTTGGCCTGGCGCTACCGGCGCACCCAGTGACATGGAAATGACGGCACATTTGTTGGCAATGGCCCACTCAATGCCCGCCAAAATACCTCCATCAGACCCCGAGCCAGCATTGCTCAGGACTTTACCCACATAGATCTCTGCATCAGAAGCAACGCCATAGCGTGGTAGTTGGTTTGGGTGTTGCGGCCCACACGCTGTACCAATGCAGTGGGTTCCATGCCCGTGTCCATCATCGGCACTTTCCCCATCGATAAAGGATTGTGAGGTAACGCTCCGACCCACGTAGTCGGGGTGACCAAAGTCAAAGCCCGTATCCAGGACAGCCACACGAATATCCTTGCCTGTGAAATCGGATTCAAGTACATTGGTGGCTTGCAGACCCCAGGTGGCAGCCGACTCGTCGACGAGAAGATCAGCCTCTGCATCAATGGTCAGATCAATGGCCGGATTGCTAGCACCACTGGCGTCAAGCAAGTCGTTCACCAGGTGATCGATTGCCGATTGATAGCCACGGAGATAACTAGAAAAGGCTGTTCCCTCTACGGTTCGCCGAGGGGTGATCTCCCGCGGTCGGGGCACTAGGGTGTCGAGCGGGGGTGCCGCTTCAATTGCATAGACCACGCGCTCGGGTTCAATTGCCAAGATTGCACTCTCTTCGGCTGCCATTGCATTCAAGACCTGAAACTGGTCTGGCATTGTGCTGACCACGGCGACGCCCAATTTGTCGAAGACAATGTTGTCGTTGTTGAGCGAATCTGCCGAGACTGCACTGTGATCAAAGCTGGATGCCTGGACAAAGTTGCCCCCCATCCGAGCGCTCATCATCTGCATACCCGACTCTGTTTCCCCTTCGCGAAACAAGACGAGGTAGCGGCCTGTTGTTTCTCCTACGCCATTTGGTGGTACAGATATGCCGTTATCACCCGCACCACTACTCCTTCTGACGACATTGGCGCGCTTCTTCCCTGCACCATTTTTGGACTTTGGATTTGCCATCTTCATTTCTCCTTTAGGTGTAACTCGTTGGTTCCAAACAGATCGTCCGCACATTTTGACCCGGTTGCCACTGCTAACCCGCTGCTAAACGGGAATGGCATCAAGACTGAGCCAAGGGGTGATGTTTCAGCGGTAAAACTTCAAGAACCATGCCTCGAGATGGAAAAATTTGGAAGCTTTGGGCTTGGCTCGTGAGGTCTATTTCCACTTTGCTCCCCTCTATTCTGTTTGTCGTTTGCAGGGAGAGTTTTGTTTCATTGCAATCTTGGCAATCTGAGTAGATTCTGTTTGCCAAAGTTGTGGAGGATGTCCAAATAAAGGTCACGAGACAGGGGTCAAGTTATGAAGTATGGGGTGTGCCGTAAGGTGGTTGTCGTATTGCCTATGTCTTGCGCTTCCTCCAGATGAGAGAGTGGCGAATCATGCACCCTATCACTAAATTGACTATGTCCACGGGGTTTTGTGGCCACAGCTCGCGAGCAATAACCGCAAGCAGTTCACTTAGCAGACTCTTTCACAGAAATTCTCTAACCAAGCTGTTCCAGTGGCTTCTGTTTTTCCGGCTCTTTTAGCCCTATTTTGTGTAAATTTGATTTCATCGCTAACTCTACTTCACCGCGTGTGGCACTTCTGTGTCTAAG
>JBBQIG010000208.1:0-8052 GCA_038324715.1 Anaerolineae bacterium
TGGGCACTACACAAACGAAGATGTGACGGAAGTCACCTTCAACTCGCCTGAAACTATCGCTGCCGTCCAGTTCCTGGCCGAGATCTATACCGACCCAACGTATGCGCCGATGATTCCCCCTGGTATCGCCGCTTGGAATGACTCCAGCAACAACGAGGCTTTCTTGGCAGGAACCATTGCCTACACCAGCAACGCAGCCAGTGTCTATGCCAAGGCCAAGGCAGATGCGAATCCCATCTTTGACGATATTGTGCGTATGGAAACCCCTGTCGGACCACTCGGCGTGAAGTTGGAAGCCGGTGGTGGTGGTCAGTTCAATGTCCCGCGTGGCGCCACCAACAAAGACCTCTCTATGCAGTTGGCGAAGCACATGATCCAACCGGAGATCTTCCTCCCGATCTCCTTAATTTCAGCAGGTCTCTTCTTACCGGCCTACGAGGCCTATTACAGCATGGACGAAGTGGTAGAAGCCTATGCGGCTGATCCGAACCTGGAACGAATGGGTCTAGCAACCCTCGGCGATCACGTCGGGGCATCTTGGCCGGCGCAGCCCAGCCCACTCTTCGATGCGATCACAGCCCAAGCTGTCCTCACGGACATGATGGCCCAGATCGTTGCCCAGGGTGCCACCGTGGAAGAAGCCGTGGCTCAGGCTGAGGCTCGTATCATCAACATTGGCCAAGAAATGGGTGTGTCCCTCTAGCCGTTTTAGTACTCTGTCGCAGAACATCCGGCAGCCTTAATCTTGAGGCTGCCGGATGTTCTGCGAAAAATTCAACATTTCAAGCCATCATCCAAACATTCACTAGATAAGACTAAAAATGTCCAAATTAACAGATACACCCGACATTGAACGGCCATCCAAAGAGATCATTGAAGGCCTCAGGAACATTGGTAGTGCCACTGCAACCGGCGAACTAAGCCGCTTGGGGATCAAAAATGCCTTTATTCAAGGCCCTGTACCCTTTACCCCAGGCAAGGTAGTTGTTGGCCCTGCGCTTACGCTTCAATTCATGCCCAAGCGTGAAGATCAATACAACGTTACAGAATATTCAAGCCCAGAAGTTCAATTACACCGTCATGTTCTCTACCATACCCAAGAGGGGGATGTGGTTGTGGTGGATGCACGCGGTGAAATGAGCGCTGGCATCTTTGGCGACATGATGCTTACCTATTTCAAAGGCAAAGGCGGCGCAGGCGTCATTATTGATGGTTGCATCCGCGATTATCCGAAGGCCAAAGAGTTGGGAATTGGTTTGTGGCTAAAGGGTGTAACCCCCAATTTCCACACCCAAACCACTATTTTCCCCTATGCGGTCAATGTTCCCATTGCTTGTGCAGGCACATTGGTTATGCCTGGCGACATTATTATTGCAGATGACGACGGCGTGGTGGTTGTGCCCAAGCAACTGGCTCCTGAACTCGTAAAAAAGGCCAGCTCGCACAATGAATGGGAAGAGTTTTCTCGCATGCGTCTTTCCCAGGGGGGAGAACTTCGTCGATACTACCCGCTCTCTGATGAAGCACGCGCCGAATATGAAGAATGGCGTAAAGATAACCCAGTTCAGCACTAAGTTTTTTGATTGCCTATTTAACAACATCACTTAGACACTGGAAAGCATAACTTTACATGTTCGTCGCTAACCCGCGTGAGTCCATAGAGCATCTCACCCATCTGAGTACCTTTGAACGCTTCCCTGATGGCAGGCCTCGCGTTTCTGATGACCTTATCGAGCGCATGAAGCTCGTATCGACAGAAGAAGCATGGGGTGTATTACGCAAGAATGGCTACAACCTTCAGTTTGAAGGCGACTGGTTCCGTACCCACCCCGACAAAATCTTGGTGGGGCGTGCCGTCACAGCTATGTTCGTACCCCATCGGCCCGATCTACATGGCGTTATTGATGAGATCGGCAAGAATGAAGGGCGCATTGGCGCACATAACTCTTGGGTAATCGATACGTTGCAGCCCAACGATGTGATGGTTATTGATATGTTTGGCAAGATTAAAAATGGCACCTTTATTGGTGACAACTTGGGTACCTCGCTTGCAACTCGCACCCGAGCCGGTGCGATCATTGAGGGTGGTATCCGCGACTATGCAGGTATTAGTGAATTGGATAATGTTGCTGTCTTTTGTCGTGGTCTACACCCAACCGCCATTGCCGATGTGACCCTCGCCGGCATCAACATTCCCATCCGCATTGGTGAAACCACAGTACTTCCAGGTGATATCGTGTTGGGTACGCCGACAGGTGTCGTCTTTATCCCGCCCCATCTGGCTCAAGAAGTGGTGGAGCGTTCCGAAGACATCCGTGTACGTGATGAGTTCGGCAAGTTACGTCTTAGTGAGGGTAAATATACGCCTGGTGAAGTTGACCGGGCTTGGTCGCCAGAGATTGAAGCTGACTACCAAGGCTGGTTAGTGCAACGCAAGGGCTAACCGTTGTGGCGACTTGTTTAGACTTACTTAGGTACACCTAAGCAAGTCGCCATCTTGTATGTAGTGTAGGAGGTACCTATGGCTCAACGTGCTGCTCCGCTTTCCACATCCTATCATGCAGCTCCACAGCGACCGTTTATGCGGCGCGTCTTTGGTCGTGACTGGCAAATTGCATTTGTTTTCATAGCGCCGATCGTTGTGCTCATGACATTGTTTATTGCATGGCCCTTCATCAGAGCGCTCTACACCAGCATGACGATCCGTAACATGGCAACACGAACGGATGTCTTTGTCGGTCTTGACAATTACGTTCGTCTCTATGCAGACCCCTTTTACCGGCAGTCTGTAATAGCTACGGTCCAATATACAATTGGATCTATTATCATGAAGTTGCTTATCGGTACGTGTGCAGCGCTACTCCTACATGGGCAAACGCGTCTACGCGGGCTGCTCACGGGTTTGGTACTGCTGCCGTGGATTGTTCCTTCTGTGGTACAAGCGCTAACTTGGAAGTCCATTTACGATCCCCTGTTTGGTGGGTTGAATCCAATCCTGCAATCCTTGGGGGTTATCGCTGAGCCAATGGCCTGGTTGTCTAATCCAAGTACTGCGATGGCAGCAGTTATTGCCGTGAATGTATGGGCAGGCGTTCCCTTCTTCACGGTGAATATCCTTGCCGGACTTGCTTCAATTGACAAAGAAATGTACGAAGCTGCAGAAATTGATGGAGCCAACGGCTGGCAACGTCTTCTGCATATCACGCTGCCCAGCCTCCGCTATGTAATTGCGGTTGCTACGTTGCTTTCTACAATCTGGACCTTCAATGGCTTTGAGACTATTTGGTTGCTGACCAATGGTGGACCTGGCAATTTGACCAAGGTTTACTCAATTTTGGCCTACCAAAAAGCCATTGGTTCACTCCAGTTTGGCCCTGGTACTGCAGTAGCCTTTAGCTTGACTCCAGTTTTGGGAGCGTTCATTCTTCTCCTCTCTCGCTATATGCGGCGCGATGTCTCGCGTGAAGAAATGGAAGAGGAAGTTTGGCAAGATCGGGTCATTGATGGCATTGGTTGGGTCTTTGGCACCATTGGCTCCATTATCGTCTACCCCTTCATGTTCGTTGGCAGCCTCATCGGCAATGCAATGCCCAAAGGCCGCAAGAGCAGAAGACGGGGCGAGGCGACTAGTAGCTTCTTCCGTGGCGTGGGTCTAGCACTGCTCTTGTGCTTTGTGCTCTTCCCCTTCTACTGGATTCTGGTGACCTCCTTTAAGAGCGATCTCCAGATCAGCCAGCGGCAGAATATTTTCTGGCCGAATCCATGGACAACGGAGCAATTCTACGCCTTGTTCTATGAACAACCCTTCACGGTCTGGTTCACCAACTCGACGATTGTTGCAGTGTCAACGACGGCACTTTCAGTCTTCGTTGCGGCGCTTGGGGCCTATGCCCTCGCTCGCCTGAAGTTCTTTGGTGCACAGTCCATGCAAACGCTCTTATTGATCACCTATCTGCTGCCAGGGGCCTTGATGTTCATCCCCCTCTACCAAATCTTGGCGGATCTAGGTGTGATCAATACGCGGCTGGCGCTCATCTTGACCTATCCAACCTCGATGATTCCCTTCGCAACCTGGTTGATGATGGGTTACTATCGAGCCATTCCCGAAGAGCTAGAACATGCGGCAATGGTCGATGGCGCGACACGCTTGCAAGCCTTCCTGCGTGTAACGCTACCGCTGACAACGCCTGCGCTCCTAGCAGTGACGCTCTTCTCCTTTACCGCAGCCTGGAAGGAATATCTCTTTGCCTTCGTCTTTATCTCAAGCGAACGGTTGATGACCCTACCCGTGGGCTTGGCGACTACGATCTACGGTGATATATATCCATGGGGTATGCTCATGGCAGCCTCGCTGATTATCTCAGTCCCCGTAGTCATCTTCTATATGTGGGGCCAACGCTTTATGGTTGCCGGTCTCACCGCAGGTAGTGTGAAGGGCTAATCAAGGGCAATTGCTCTTGTTCACGGTTTAAGTAGAAGTTCTAAGTGGGAGATTATGAGGATATACCTCCTAATCTCCCACTCTTTTTACGCTTGCTGCACAATCTTTCTTGCATCTCACCACACATACCAACTCCAAGAAATTCAACTTCTAAAATCTTCAACTAGAAATGGAAGTGCTCCATGAAAATTACCGATGTGCGTATCACCCCCATCGCCATAACCGACCCGCCCCTACTCAATGCAGCCGGTCTGCATGCGCCCTATGCGCTACGCACCATCATTGAGCTTGTTACTGATGACAACATCTACGGGTTGGGCGAAGTTCCAGGCAGTGTTGCCACAACCAAGGCGCTGGAAGAGGCGCACGAGGTTTTAATTGGCAAAGACCCCTTTCAACTCAATGCCATTCAAGCAGGGTTATATGCCCAATTTGGCGAAGAAGGCGCATCGGCTCGCGGCGAAACGCCTTGGGATAACCGTCGCATTGTCCATGTCTATAGCGCCATTGAAGTTGCTTGTTTTGACCTGATGGGCAAGGCAGTTGGGCGTCCAGTATGCGATCTGCTAGGCGGTCGCGTGCGGGATCGAGTCGACTTTTCCGCTTATCTCTTTTACAAATATGAGGGGGCAGGCGGCACCTTAGGCACTGGCACTGACCCCAATGCCACAGGCTGGGCTGCAGCACGTCAAAAGGCTGCGCTCGACCCCGCAGGTGTGGTGGCACAGGCAAAGGCGATGTGCGATGCCTATGGCTTCAAGTCCATCAAGCTGAAGGGTGGGGCAATGCCGCCAGACGAGGAAGCCGATGCCATGTTGGCTCTGCAAGAAGCCTTTGGCCCTGGCACACCATTGCGGCTCGATCCCAATGCCATCTGGACGGTAGAGACCTCCATACGCGTGGGCAAGCGCCTAGAAGGTGTCTTGGAATATTACGAAGACCCGACGCGCGGACAAGAGAATATGGGCAAAGTAGCGCGCGCCGTGAATATTCCCCTGGCAACCAATATGTGTACCACCTCCTTTGCCGACATTCCCGGCAGCATCAAACACCAGTCTGAGAAAATTATCCTCAGTGACCATCACTTCTGGGGGGGATTGCGCGCCTCGGTCGAGTTGGCACGCATCTGCCGCACCTTTGACCGCGGGCTTTCCATGCACTCCAACAGCCATGTGGGCATCTCGCTCGCAGCAATGTCTCACCTTGCCGCAGCCATCCCCAACCTGACCTATGCCTGTGACACCCATTATCCCTGGCAGTCCGAAGAAGTCGTCAAGGGCGGGCGGTTGCAGTTTGACGACGGGGCCATCGTCGTCAACAACGAACCAGGTTTGGGCATTGAGTTGGATCGAGATGCGCTTGCCAAATTGCATCAGCAATACCTGGACGCTGGGCTGACAGAGCGTAATGACCAAGTAGAAATGCAAAAGGTCGTTCCTGGCTGGAAGTTCGAGGCAACTCGCTGGTAAAGTAGACGGATAACTAGATCAGCAATGCCCCGCTGTCACGATGGCAGCGGGGCGTTCTGTTTTGAGTGCTTCTACCTACTCTTGCATTTTACGAGAATGCTTAATAGAATACACATAGAATTTTGTTTTATGTGTATAGAATTACGTATAGATGAGGTCTCAATGCGAACCAACGTTGTAATTGATGAAGAATTGATAAACAAGGCAATGCAGTATACAGGGCTTTCCACCAAAAAAGCTGTAATTGAAGAGGCCCTGCGGACATTAGTGCGCTTGAAGTCACAACAACAGATCCGCTCATTGCGCGGTCAACTCCGGTGGGAAGGTGACCTGGGTGCCATGCGTGAAAGCCGTTTCCACAGTGAACCTGATTCAGAAAATGTAGATTCAGATCATGTGGATAGTTGATTCTACTGTGTGGATCGACTATTTCAATGGGATTACGACACCTCAGACCCAGCTATTGAACAAGAATCTTGGTCAGCAAGAGATGGGACTAGGGGATATAATCCTTTGCGAAGTTCTGCAGGGATTCCAATCACAGCGCGATTTCGAGCTTGCGCATAGGGCAATGATGCGTTTCACCATATTCACCATTGGCGGCGCAAAAATTGCCATAAAGAGCGCGGAAAATTACCGCGCCTTACGCCAAATGGGCATTACCATACGCAAGACAATTGACTGCATAATTGCCACTTTTGTAATTGAAAATGGATTTATGCTTTTACATAGTGACCGAGATTTTCACGCATTTGAGAAATATCTTGGCTTAAATGTAGTCAAGCAGTAACCTTCTGTAGAACAGAACAAATTCACAAACTTTAACCTTAAACCAGGAAAGCGTATAGCTCATGAAAGGGATTGTCTTAGGGGCGGAAAAGGAACGCGCCTCTTTCCGCTGACACTTGCCATGAGCAAGCAATTGCTGCCAATCTACAACAAGCCGATGATCTACTACCCGCTTTCGATCCTTATGTTGGCAGGAATTCGCGAAGTACTGCTGATCTCAGCACCCGAAAGTTTAGCTGCCTACCAGTCACTCTTGGGGGATGGCACTCATCTCGGTCTCAAAATCAGCTACATCATCCAAACAGAGGCGCGCGGCCATGTCGACGGACTGCTCTTGGGTGCAGAATTTCTTGATGGCGAAGCTGCTTGCTTTATCTTTGGTGACAATGTCATCTATGGGCATGGTGTATCGGGCAAAGTGCAAAACGCCGCAGAACTCACCGAGGGTGCGCTTATCTTCGCCTATCCGGTGCGCGATCCCAAACGCTTTGGCGTGGTTGAATTTACAGCAGACGGACGAGTGTTGAGCATTGAAGAAAAGCCCGCCAATCCTCGCACCCACTATGCCATTCCTGGCATCTATTTCTATGATGGGCAGGTTGTCGAGATGGCACGCCAAGTCAAACCCACGGCGCGCAACAACGAGTTGGAGATAACCGAACTCAACAAACTCTATCTCGCCCAGGGTAAACTCCGCGTAGAAATGTTGGGGCGAGGTGTCGCTTGGCTGGACGCAGGCACACATGCGTCGCTCTTAGAAGCCAGCAACTTTGTCCAGGCAGTCGAACATCGTCAAGGATTGATGATTGCCTGTCTCGAAGAAATTGCCTTCACAATGGGCTATATCAGTCGCGCCGATCTATTGCAACTAGCCCACCCCATGCAGAATGAATATGGAAATTATCTCCGCCGCATTGCAGATGCAGCCTAACGAAAATGGAGGAAAGTGCGAAAAATGGCGACCAGTCGCGCCACCCTAGCAGATAACTGTTGAGGTAAATAGAACAACCGGGCCTCACTGTTTCAATCGGCGTGGTCAACGCCGAAAGAAAACAAAGAGGCCCTTTGTTTGGGAGAGATCGGTTGTTTTGCGCTGCCCCCTGCTTCAAGGTACACTGGAACTACCTATTAATAAACGATCTCTTGTCTGGGCAAGGAGTAGAATTGCCCAGCTTTGCTCAATTTCTGCGGAGGTAAACGCATGTTGGCTCCCACCGAACTTCTTGAAAAAGACCACGCCCATTTGTTGCACCCACTCCACCACCCTAGCACGGTTCAGTCACCCCTTATTTTTGAATCGGGTCATGGAATTTGGCTACGCACTGTGGAGGGCAAAGAGTACATTGACGGTTT
>JBBQIG010000209.1:0-8050 GCA_038324715.1 Anaerolineae bacterium
TTGTAATCTGGACTTTGTAATCTGCTCAACTATAATCTGTTTGTGATCTGCCAACTCTGACACTCAAACAGTGCCGTGCGAACAGACTTGGCCTAACCTTTGCATTGTACAGGGGGGAGATAGGTTTGACAAAATCTGCCCCAGAGGGGAGAGTTCACAGCTATCCCAGGAGGCGGTCAGCTTCTGCTTGGAGCCTTGATCGTTTGTTCTTGCGAGGGTGATTGTTCCACGCGCTGCGCCATGCCTGCCAAAATTCAATGCCTATCATCAGACCATAGCCGGCAACGTAGATTGCTAGGTAGGGAGCTGCGCCTGAATGTTGAGTTTTTAAGGCAACAAAAAAGGTGACGATGGCATAGGCCAAGAAAAAGATTTCGGCAATGACCATCGGTTGGAGTGGAAGGCGATAGCCACTCTGCTGCCATTGCTGGCTGCTCTGGTTCACATTAAATTTGGGTGTACGTAGAAATGCCCCCCCACGTTGGCGAAAGCCCTGATAGACCGCCAAGGTATTGTTTGCAGTTAATCCAGTTCCCAATAGCATGAGCAATGGAAGCCATGCCCATCGCAAAAACCAATTTTTGGGTGAGAGATGATTTTGGGCTAGCGCATAGAGAAGCGGTGGGCCAAATGAGAAGAAGCTAAGGTAGGCCAAGGGGCGGGATGGATCAATGTCCCACAGCAACATTGGCAACGTAACAAGGAGCATCACCAGCAAGATTGGGTGAATGAGATAGCCTGTCAGATGGGCATAGGCGGCAATGCGTGTCGTGAGCGGCCATTCGCTCTGTTGTGCCACTCGCCCCCCAAGCTTGCGTAGGGTTTGGATAGTGCCTTTTGCCCAACGGAATTGTTGGCGCTTAAAGGCAAGCAGTTGTACCGGTATTTCGGCTGGCACTTCTAGCGAACCGACATAGAGTCCATGCCAGCCTGCCATTTGGGCGCGATAGCTCAAGTCAAGGTCTTCACAAAGTGTGTCCGGCTGCCAGCCTCCCACTTTTGGGTCTTCAACACATGCTCTGCGCCAGATGCCTGCTGAACCATTAAAGCCAAAAGGAAATTTCGCATGGTTACGCGCTTCTTGCTCTACAACAAAATGCCCATCTAACGCTAATGCTTGGCAGCGGGTGAGCCATGAATATGTGCGGTTGATATGCCCCCAGCGTGCCTGGACGAAGCCTACATCCTCATTGCCGGATTCCTCAAAATATGGCATAGTACGGTTTAGAAAATCAGTGGGCGGCACAAAATCGGCGTCGAATATGGCAATGTAGTCACCCTTCGCCGTGGGCAGCGCATAGGCAAGTGCCCCAGCTTTGTAGCCTGAGCGATCCTGACGACGTACAACCTCAATATCAATCCCCCGTTGTTGCCACATTTGGGCTGCGGCATATACCAATGCCGTTGTTCCGTCATCAGAATCGTCAAGAACTTGAATCTGCAATTTGTCTAGTGGGTAGTCAATTTGCGTGCATGCCTCGATCAACCGCTCTGCGACATGTTGTTCATTATATATGGGTAGTTGTATCGTTACATTTGCCCAAGTTTTGCTCTCTGGGGTATCTATTTTACGGGCTTTATAGGCGCGTCGAGAGAGGTAGATCATACTGAGCCAGAGATTATGAAAGCCATAAAGCGCAAGCCCAACTACACAAACTCCATAGATGGTTTCCAGTAAGACGTTGACGAAATGCATGGTGGGGTGACCTGGACAACCCTTTCGCTGCGAATATTTGCTGTAGATACATGAAATCTGTGAATTGGAGATCTTTCCACGTCCTACCGAACCGCTGTCTCTTGCGTTCAACTTCGGGTTTGGTCGGGCGTGTTCTTGCAAGGTCCAACGCACTCGCATATTCGATGCACTATAGATGTGCGGCAAAAGATGTGCGGAAAAATTGCATTGACGGTTTGCCAAAGCGAGTATAGCTTGTGCGTGGATGAAGACCCAAACGCCGTAGCAAGCCAACTGGATTTTGGCAGAGTCTACAGCAAATAGCCATTTTGGTATAATCATTTTTGTGCGTGCGTAACACACAGAGTTCTGTTACAAGGTAGAATTATCTCTAGAATTTTTCGCTGATTTAATGCTGATTCTTTAAGGCGCTTTTAAAGAAATAATGATCCAGATAATTTGAGTAGCAGATCATAAACCCGCTTGTCCACTTACGATGTTTGGATCATTAAATCCGCAATACGCCTAAGTACAGTCATTGACTACATAACCTACACAAGATTTACGTGCAACCGGCCCAAGCGAGTAGCTTACGCAACTGAAGTAGTTTATTAACTGGGAGTAGATATAACGACAATGAACAGACCGTCTTTCCAAAATTCAGAATATGGTGAGAACAATTCGCCTGCAATCTCTGCCTTGGAGTTTCAGGCTCTTGTGGAGATGGTTGGATCTGATATGCCAGATGTGTTGGTTGATTTGTTGGACACCTATTTGGAAGAATCGGCTGGGTTGGTAGGCGCAATTAGCGAGGGACAACGCCAAGGCGATCTTCAAAGCATGTTGCGCCCCACGCACAGTTTGAAGTCTAGTAGCGCCAGCATCGGAGCAATTCGGCTTTCAAAATTGTGTACTGACCTCGAGGCCAATCTGCGCGGCAGTTTGCCTGGATTAGATGTGCCCCAGCAGGTTGAGCGGATCGAGAATGAATTTGCGCGCGTGCAGACAGAATTGGTTGTCGAAAAGGCGAAGTTCAGCAGTTGAGCCGCTAGTTTGAGTTGTTCAGGCGAAAGGCACTTTTTTCATCATCTCGTATTGATCATATCGCACAAGATTTATCTCAAAAGCAAAGACCAGGGCCGACAGTTTGATGTCGGCCCTGGTCTTTGGGTAAGAGTGTAAAGTTCAAGAGAGTGAAAGAGTAGCTTTTCCTTATTGCTCGGCGGAGTTACGCATGTTCGCTCTCTTCAACCTTATGTTGGCTGATAATGCTTTCTGCCAAATGTTTGGGCACTGCATCATAGTGGTCAAACTCTAGAGAGTAGGTGCCGCGCCCTTGGGTCATTGAGCGCAGATCCGTGCCATAGCGCATGATTTCTGCGAAGGGCACAAGAGCTTGGACAACGCAGCGGTTACCGCGTTGTTCCATTCCCTGAACTCGTCCGCGGCGGGTATTGAAGTCGCTCATCACATCACCCATGTACTCTTCGGGTACTGTTACTTCAATGCGGTAAATCGGCTCCAAAATCACGGGTTCTGCCTGTTGCATGGCGAGTTTGAAGGCTTCACGCCCAGCAGTTTGGAAAGCGATGTCTTTTGAGTCTACGGGATGTTCCTTGCCATCAAAGACCACGGCTTTCACATCTACAACGGGGTATCCGGCGATAACTCCTTGTTCCATCACCTGGCGCACACCCTTTTCAATTGAAGGGAGATAGACGCCGCTGATGACGCCGCCAAAGACCTCGCTGCTATATTGAAAGCCCGAGCCACTGGATAGTGGCTCGACGCGCATGTGTACCTCGGCAAACTGTCCTGCGCCGCCTGTTTGCTTTTTGTGTCGATACTGTGCGCTGGCGGCACGGCTAACGGTCTCTTGATAGGAGACTCTGGGCATGGACATTTCTACCTTCACCCCAAATTTTTGCTCCATGCGTCGCAATGCCACATCGACATGGCTTTCGCCCATGCCTTGTAAGACGGTCTGCCTGGTGGCAGTGAGGGTTTCCACACGCAAGGTTGGGTCTTCTTCCATGAGGGTATGAAGTGCTTGACCCATTTTTGCGCTATCTGCCTTGGTTGCGGGGGCAACCGCAACGGCGTAAAGTGGTTGTGGGAAGGTGGGGGCTGGAATGTTGAGATGATCTGTGGCGTGAGCAAGTGTATCGCCCGTGACCACATTTTCCAGTTTGGTAATGACGCCAATATCTCCCGCAACGAGTTCATCAATGGAGCTAAGATCTTTGCCACGCACCTGGTAGAGATTAGCAATACGGTCTTCGTGGCCGGTGCGGTTGTTGACGAGGCGATCATCCTTGCGTAACAATCCTGAGAAGCTACGGACGTAGTTCATGCGCCCGACATAGCGGTCGAGAATGGTCTTGAAGACAGACAAGGCGACAGGCCCCTCTTCTTGATTCTCAAGTTCGATCTCTTCGCCGTTGCTGCTGGCGGAAATGGGAGCCTCACCGGGTGCAGGAACATAGCGTCGCAAAGCAGGCAAGAGTCGCTCCAAACCAATATCATGGGCGGCTGTGCCACAGTAGACGGGAGCAATCTGACCGCTTCGCACGCCGAGGTGGAGACCATGACGCACCTCTTCGGGAGTTAGCTCCTCGCCGTCGAGATACTTAGCGAGCAGATCGTCGTCTGCCTCGGCTGCGGCTTCCACGATAAGCAGGTGGGCAGCAGCAACTTGGTCCATCATATCATCGGGGATGGGCATCTGTTTGCCGTCTGCCCCCATGTAAGCTTTCATGGTGACAAGGCTGACGACGCCCTGAAAATCGTGGGCTTGACCGACTGGAAGTTGCAGCGGAATGATCCTCGCTCCGATAAGGGTGTCACGTAAACTACCGACTGCCTTTTGGAAATCGGCATTTTCACGATCCATCTTGTTGATAAAGAAGATGCGGGGTTTTTTGAATTCCTGTAACCGATCCCACGCTAGCTCGGTACCAACTTCACAGCCAGCTACGGCATCAACCAGAACTAAACCAGCCTCTGCCACATGCAGCGCACTGATAACCTCCCCTACAAAGTCCAAGTATCCGGGAGTATCTAAGATGTTAATCTTATGGTTCTCGTGTTCTATCGGAATCACAGAGAGGTTGATTGAGATTGTGCGTCGATGTTCCTCTGGGTCCCAATCCGCTGTGGTCGTCCCATCTTCTACACGGCCCTGGCGAGTGATCGCCTTCGTCTTAAAGAGAAGAGCCTCGCACAAAGATGTCTTGCCTGAGCCGCCGTGACCCAAAAGGGCTACATTTCGAATTTGCTCGGTACGCCACTTCATCATTGCTTCCTCCTCTATCAATCTTTCCCTATCAATCTTCAAAGGACAATGTTTCAAGAGATACGAAAATACCGTCGATGTTAGCCAACGATTTCGGAAACTGATATGAATTTATTCGTATCTGGAGGTGGGTTCGATGCTGACTACGGATTTACCTGGGGATCCGCAGCAAGCCGACCCATCGGGTTCCCTAAGTGAATGGGGTACGGCAATGCGAACTGAATACAGAGTGAATATGCACAGTGAGAAAGCGCCGTGCAGGGTAATTGCCACTGCCCCATCTATATGCTCTAGAGCATGTAAAGCGATTCAAGTGCCAACATTATTCTACTTGATTGTACAGGATGTTGCCGCTGGGTGTCAACGAAGTTAAAACCCTCCTTCAGATGGTGCGGTCAAGGGGATTTTGTTTACACACCGGAGTTTGGTATGATGCTGATTCGGTTGGTTGCTCGTTGTATTGTACTACTACAAATTACGAGTTTGAATGTACAAGGAACTGTTGTAGTAACTAATTCGTCAGACGTTTTATCAGTCGTCTTATTATCAAGCGTCTTACTTAACTATTCAACTGTGTCGGGATATACTGGCTTTCGTTGGTATTCGACTTTGGGTTCCACTATCATCCAGGTCAGGCTGCGGCGCTGACACGCACAAGCGTTGCAGCTGTCCGCTTGGACCCACGCAGCGGGTCATTCGCTGCCGAGTAATTGTTTCTGTGACAAATACCCAACCTCCACTCAACCAATCTGTCAATCCCCAACCATCTACTTTGCCACTGAGCCGGCGCTCGACCGTTCATGAAGCGCCAGAGATGCGCGTCCTTTTTATCTGCCACGCGGAGGATATGCATGACCTCTATGATTCTCTGGGCAATGAAAGCAGCGGACTCTCGGCGCACGGTTGGCAACAAGCAGATAATCTAGCGACTTGGTTGAGTTTACACGAATTGATCGACGCACTCGTTAGCGATAACTTGTTGCAATGTCGTTTGACTGCACAACGGCTGGGGCAGGCATTTGGATTGCCCGTAACTGTTTTTCGAGAGTTGCCAAGTTGCATTACGCCTGCTCATGAAGCGAGCGGCGCTGTGGGAAGTGGCGCACGAGCGATCTTGTTGCCAGATGGCGAACAGGATCTGCCGCCGTTATCCTCGACGCAACTGATGTTGATTGCTGCACTGGACAAACTTTTTCTTGAACACTGGGGTACAACGTTGGCAGTCGTCACGGCTGGCCCCAACATTGCCACCCTCTTTCATGCGTTAATCGGATCTGGGCGCGCTGATATTCTGATTGATCACACCAGTATTTCTGAGATTTGCTTTGTCAACGGACGTTGGCGCGTGAACTATATTAACTGTAGCCCTCATCTTGCTGCACCGCTGGTAACGCCACGCAACCCGCATGATGAGGTGGGAAGTAGTGCGGAGGAATTGGAAGATCTCTCGCCAGTGGTGCGCGTTTATAACCGAGTGGCAAAGAATGATGTGATTCACAAACGTCCGGAAGATCGTCAACGCGTTCGCCATCTTCTGAATTTTGCTAAGTTGCCGGCTGATTTGCGTGTTTTAGATATTGGGACGGGGAGTGGGTTGTTGCCGCTGCTGCTTGCGGAAGATGGGGCAAAGCAGGTTGTGGGCATTGATATTAGCCCTGAAATGTTGGAGCTTGCCGAATATATGCGGTTGAGCTACCCTGGCGAAGCCTCTACGCGCGCCATCTTTCGGCTAGCCCCGGCGCATGCGCTGCCCTTTCGCGAGGAGATGTTTGACGCTGTGACCTGTCGGGTGGTGTTGAACCATGTGCGCCATCCAGAACGAATCCTTAGAGAAATTGTTCGTGTGTTGCGTCCAGGTGGAATTTTAGTGTTGGGGGAACTCTTGGGGGTGGACAACCCTGTGAAAAGAGCGACGCAAAATGCCATTGAGGAACGGCGTAATGCCGCACATGTGGCGGCACGAGGTATCGAGCAGTACAATAAGTTGATACTTGATGCCGGTCTACAAATTGAGGCTAAAGAAGTTGTTACCTTTGAACGAGAACTCGATGAATGGCTCTCCATTTATCATTCAGATCGCCCCGATGCTGTTGTGGTGCGAGAGATGATTGAAGCGGGGATGGAGACGGATGCTGCTGGCATCAATGCACGACGCCAAGGCTCTACCTTGGTCTTTGACCAGCGTATGTACTATGTACGGGCTGTGAAGCCAGGGCCGCGCTCTGCAAGTTAGATTTGAGTTTTTGTGGCTTTACCTGAACTTGCTTGAACTTATTGATATGCTGCTGCTGCCCTCGGGCAGCTTTTTTTGTCGTAAAGCCTATACTCAAACGCAATTCGCTCCTGAATCCTCTGCCCAGTATAATGAGCAAGGATCTATGTTGCACCTTTTTTGTAAACTCTGTTAGGAGTGCCACCTATGTCAGTTTCCGCTAATTTACCTCTCTCCAACCGTTCAATCACAACGTCTCATCTCTACCGTGAGATACATGAACAACCCGCTGTGCTAGAGAGCATGCTGAGTCAGGAGCAAGCTACGCTCCGGCAGTTGGCTGTAGAGATTCGGCGGCGCGATATTCACTATGTGTTGATTGCTGCTAGAGGCACAAGTGATAATGCTGGACGCTATGCCAATTATTTGTTGGGGGCATTTAATGGGCTTCCTGTGGCACTGGCAACCCCTAGCCTCTATACGATTTACAAACGTCCGCCACGTTTGAAGAATGCATTGGTGATCGGCATCAGTCAGAGTGGAAAGAGTCCTGATATTGTCAGCGTGGTGGAAGATGCCAAGCGTCAAGGTGCGTTGACGGCTGTCGTTACGAATTTTGTCGATTCTGACCTGGCACGCCAAGCGGATTTTGTGGTCAACCTGCATGCGGGTGAGGAACGGTCGATTGCTGCGACCAAGACATACACCAGTGAATTGCTGGCGATTGCCATGTTGGGTGCCTATTTGGCTGAGGATCGTGAGATGCAGGTGGCGTTGGCGGGCGTGCCAGAGGCTGTGGCTCGTGTGTTGACAATTGCGCCCACGGTGGCTCAAGTGGCAGAACGATACCGGTATATGATCTCGTGTG
>JBBQIG010000210.1:0-8029 GCA_038324715.1 Anaerolineae bacterium
AGTCTCATCCTGACCTAGCCGTCTCTTACAATAGATCTCACGTCTAATATCTCACAGCCGAGAAGAACTTCTCCCGCGATGTCCCTATCACCCTGTTCACGAGGCAGAGCAAACTCTGCCCAAAGAAAAAGGGGAGGAAAAATTTCGCTTGACAAAGCGACTCTTTACATGATACGCTAGTCTTGCATATAAAATTCACATTGAATATTTATTCAATCATCTAAATTCTTCCCCTTCCGTCTCAGCTATAATTGGGCAAACTTTCACTTTGCCCTCAGAACTCATGAAGCCATCTACACACGTCCTGGCACAAAAATCGATCCAGTATCGCAAGACGCTCCTCACTGCAATTGCCCACGCAGGGGCAGGGCATACAGGAGGTAGCCTCTCCTGCATTGACATTCTCAATGTCTTATACAACCGCATCATGGACATCACGCCGCAAAACTTCGCCTCTCCCGTGCGTGATCACTATATCCAGAGCAAGGGTCACTCTGTGGAGGCGCTCTACACAGTCTTGGCTGACCAGGGATTTTACTCAGTGAGTGAACTCGAAACCCTGACGCGGTACGGATCACATTTCATCGGTCATCCAACGCGCAAAGTTCCTGGCATTGAACACAACACAGGGGCGCTGGGTCATGGTCTAGCCGTTGCCGTAGGATTGGCACTGGGTGCAAAATTGGATCAACGCCCGCAGCGGGTCTTTACGCTGTTGGGTGATGGCGAGTTGGCTGAAGGTTCGGTTTGGGAAGCGTCCATGACAGCGGCTCACTATGGCTTGGACAATCTGGTAGTGATCATCGACCGCAATGGCTTGCAAATTAGTGGCTCCACAGAAACCGTGATGGCACTGGAACCGTTGGGAGAGAAGTTTCGTGCCTTTGGCTATGCCGTGCAAACAGTTCAGGGCAATGATATTGAGGCGCTTGTCAACGTCTTTGAGCAACTCCCCTTTTCCCGGAGCAAGCCCAACCTCATCGTGGCACAAACCACCAAGGGTGCGGGCATCAGCTTTATGGAAAACAGCGTAACCTGGCATCATCATGTGCCAAGTGCCGATGAACTAGCACGCGCCTTGCAAGAGCTAGATGCGGCAGAGGCAACCTTAGAATCAACAGGGGCAGGGGTGAAGGCATGAAGATGGGACGCCCGAATTTAGATGAATTTGGCGCAACACTGTTGGAGCTAGGTCAGCAGCACCCCGATTTACTAGTGGTGACTAGTGACTCGCGCGGCTCTGGTAAGTTGACCCCCTTTGGCAAAGCCCTGCCCCAGCAGATTGTGGAGGTGGGCATTGCCGAGCAAAATTTGGTGGGCGTTGCTGCAGGATTGGCGGCAAGTGGCAAGCATGTTTTTGCAGTCTCACCCGCCTGTTTCCTCACCACTCGCGCGCTTGAGCAGATCAAGAACGATGTCGCCTATTCAGATCACCCCGTCAAGCTGATTGGCATCAGTGCCGGGGTCAGCTATGGCGCACTCGGCTCCACCCATCATTCACTGCACGACTTTGCCACATTACGCACCTTCCACAACCTTGATATTGTCGCCCCTGCCGATAACTTTGAAACGCGCGCAGCCCTCCATGCAGCATTGAACCACCCGCGCCCGCTTTACATCCGCATGGGCAAGCGTGCCATGCCCGATCTGCACCCACCCCATACATCTTTTCAGATTGGCAAAGCCATCTGGGTTGACACGGAGGTAAACTCTGAGGCAAATCCAGAGTCAGGCAAAGAGATTAACAAAGACCCAAAAACAGATGTGACATTTGTTGCAACGGGGGAGACTGTGACTCCGGCAGTTCTGGCAGCGCGCCAACTGGCGGAGGTGGGCATTCATGCACGCGTGCTCAGTGTTCACACGATCAAGCCACTGGATCAGGCAGCTATCTTGGTGGCGGCGAACGCAAGCCGAGCATTGATCACCGTGGAAGAACATAGCGTGATGGGCGGTCTGGGCAGTGCTTGCGCCGAACTCCTCATGAGTTCAGGAACCATGTTGCCCTTTCAGATTGTGGGCATCCCCGATGAATATACAGTAACAGGAAGTCAGGCAGAGATCTTCGAGCACTATGGCATCACGCCCAATGGCTTGGCGACCACGGCAAAGCAACTCCTGCACCGAGTGCCTGTTTTGTCTTAGCATTACCCAAAGCTATTCCTAAAAGGGAGTCGTAAAGACAGGGGAGCAAATTTGTGGGTCACGTAGATGGCGCTGTTTTGGCAATTGACCAGGGAACCAGCAACAGCAAAGCACTGCTCGTCAGCCCCAGTGGAACCATCATCGGGCAAGCCTCTGCGCCAGTTGCCATTGCCTACCCGCACACGGCTTGGGTCGAGCAAGACCCCAATTTGATCTGGGCAAGCGTTCAATCTGCCATTGACGCGTGCCTAGCCCCCCATCCAAACTTGCCCATTGCCGCCCTTGCCATCAGCAACCAACGGGAATCAGCGCTGGTTTGGGAGAGGACAACAGGCAAAGCAATTGGCCCCTGCATCACCTGGCAATGTCGCCGCACAGCCCCCTTTTGCCTCGAATTAACCGCGCAAGGGCTAGAACCCCTGCTGCGCCAGCGCACCGGGCTGACCATCGACCCGCTCTTTTCTGCCAGCAAATTCCATTGGCTACTGCATGCAATTCCAGAGGGGAAGGAACGCGCTGCCAACGGTGAATTGTGTTTGGGCACAGTCGATAGCTGGCTCTTGTGGAATTTAACAGGCGGACAACTCCACGCCTGTGACATGAGCAATGCCGCACGCACGCAACTCTTCAACCTGCACACGCAGCAGTGGGATCCAGAACTTCTAGCAATTTTCGAGATTCCCGCCGAAGCATTGCCCACCATCTACCCCTCCAGCGCCCTCTATGGCACAACTGTGGCACTAGGCGCGCTGCCCGCAGAGATTCCCATTGGCGCGCTGATCGGCGATTCCCACGCCGCGCTCTATGGTCATGCTGGTTTCCAGCCAGGGGCGATCAAAGCGACCTACGGCACAGGCTCATCCCTGATGACGCCAGTTAAAACACCCATCATCTCTGACAAAGGTCTTTCCACCACCGTGGCTTGGGCAACCCAAAGCGGCGTAACCTATGCACTTGAAGGCAACATTTCGGTGACAGGTGCGGCAGTGACCTGGCTCTGTCAACTCTTAAATCTTGAGACCGAGCAGGTAGAAGCATTGGCAACTCAAGTGGACAATGCTGGGGGCGTTTATCTTGTGCCAGCATTTGTGGGTTTGGGCGCACCGCATTGGCAAGAAAATGCGCGCGGGCTGATCACAGGGCTGACGCGGGCAAGTTCCGCTGCCCACCTGGCACGCGCCACCCTGGAAGCAATTGCCTATCAGGTGCGCGATGTCTTTGACCTCATGCAAGTTGAGATAGTGCAACAAGAAAGTAGCCAAGAGGCGACAGGGCAACCATTGCGCGTGCTTTTGGCGGATGGTGGAGCTAGCCGCAATCACTTGTTGATGCAGCTACAGAGCGACATATTGGCAACGCCCATCCTCTGCAGCGAATCGCCAGATGTATCGGCGCTGGGAGCCGCCTACTTGGCTGGGCTGGCAACGGGCATTTGGTCTAATGAAGCCGAGATTGCAGCGTTGCCGCGCGCGCAGGAGCGCTTTGAGCCACAGATGGACGAAACAACACGCGCCACAGCCTATGCAGGTTGGCAACAAGCCATTGCGCGTACGCTTTTAGCATAGATATTTTCACCAAGAATTATGTCAAACCCGTTCTTTAATCCATAGCTTTACCCAAGAGGAAAAACCTTATGGCTCCCCAAAGCAACGTCCAAACCAACAGCCAAACCAACAGCCAGCAAGTTGAACGCTGGGATATCTTCGAGTTGACCTTGAATGGCCCGCCTGAGGGCAATCCTTTTCTGGATGTGACCGTCGGTGCGCGCTTTACGCATGGACACCGTACCATCCAAGTGGAGGGCTTTTATGATGGCGAACAGGATGGGCAGGGAATCTACCGTGTGCGTCTTATGCCCGATGTCGAGGGTGATTGGCACTATGCAACCTACAGCAATCGCCCTGAGATGGAGGGTATCCGAGGAGACTTTCAAGCCATTGAACCGAGCGCGAAGAATCATGGCCCTGTGCACGTACGCAATACCTTTCACTTCGCCTATGCCGATGGCACGCCCTACAATCAGATCGGCACCACCTGCTATGTCTGGAATCACCAGGGGGACGAGCTAGAAGAGCAGACGCTGGCAACACTCAAGAATGCGCCCTTTAACAAGATGCGTATGTGTGTCTTTCCCAAGCACTATACCTTCAACCGCAATGAGCCGCCCACCTATCCCTTTGAAGGTTCAGTGGAAGAAGGTTGGGATGTTGAGCGCTTTAACCCGGAGCATTTCCGCCGCTTGGAGCAGCGCGTGGGTGATCTGCGCGATCTCGGCATTGAGGCCGATATCATCCTCTTTCACCCCTATGACCGTTGGGGCTTTGCCACCCTCGATGCCGCCACCGATGATCGTTACCTGCGTTATGTGGTGACGCGCCTTGCTCCCTATCGCAATGTCTGGTGGTCAATGGCAAATGAGTTTGACCTGATGAAAGCCAAAGAGATGAGTGATTGGGATCGCTTCTTCCGTGTGGTGCAAGAAAATGACCCCTATCAGCACCTACGCTCCATTCACAACTGTCGCGGCTTCTATGATCACAGCAAGCCCTGGGTCACCCATGCCAGCGTGCAACATTCAGACCTAGAGCGAGTACGCGAGTGGCGCACAACCTATCAGAAGCCCATAGTGGTAGACGAATGTTGCTATGAAGGCAACATTGAAAATATGTGGGGCAACATCTCGGCGAAGGAAATGGTGCATCGCTTCTGGATGGGAACCGTGGCGGGTGGCGGCTATGTCGGTCATGGCGAAACCTATCTTCACCCCGAAGATATTCTATGGTGGTCAAAGGGCGGTGAGTTGCATGGGGAAAGCCCAGCGCGCATTGCCTTCTTGCGCCAAATCCTGGATGAAAGCCCGCCGCAAGGGTTGGAGCCACTGGTGCGCTATGGCACATCCAAAGGTGCAGATTACCATCTCTTTTACTTCGGTGTCCACCAGCCATCTGAGTTCACCCTCAAGTTGCCCAGCGACCGCCAATTCAAGGTAGAGGTCATCGACACCTGGGAGATGACCTGCATACCACAGCCTGAACTTGTCACAGGAGAGGCGAAGATCAAGCTACCAGGCAAGCCCTACATGGGGTTGCGCGTGCGTGCGCAAGCAGCCTAAAACAGACCGATGGCTCAAAACTAATGGCTCAAAGTGACGAACTGCGCTTGATGACCAAGGTTGCCCACCTCTATCACGAGCAAGGCTTAACCCAAGCGCAGATTGCGACCCAACTGCACCTTTCACAAGCAACCGTCTCAAGGCTCTTGCGGCGCGCGCAAGAAGCACAGATTATTCGTATTACCATCAACGTACCCCCAGGGGCCTTTCCCGCCTTGGAGGAGCAATTGCAGCAGCGTTATGCGTTGCGCGATGTGATCGTGGTTGATTGCGTTGACCCAGAGAACCCGATCCGCGAGTTGGGTGCAGCCGCCGCCTATTATCTGGAAACAACCCTAGATCAGGCGGAGATTATCGGCATTTCGTCATGGAGTGGCACACTCTTGGCAATGGTAGACGCCATGCACGCGCTGACACGGCGCACAGATGCACAAGTGGTGCAGATCCTCGGTGGTGTGGGCAATCCCAGTGCCGAAGTGCACGCGGCGCGCTTAACAGGGCGATTGGCGACACTAGTCAATGGCAAGGCCAAATATCTTTCTGTGCCAGGGGTGGTTGGTTCGGCAGAGAGCGTGCGCGTGCTACGCGCAGATCCATTTGTGGGGGAAACCTATGCGCTTTTTGACCAAGTAACGCTTGCCCTCGTAGGCATCGGCGCGACGAAGCCATCTGATTTATTGGCTTCTAGCGGCAACATCTTCGCCCCTGCCGAGTTGGAGTTATTGCAAGAGCAGGGTGCGGTGGGTGACATCTGCCTGCGCTTTTTCAATCAGGCAGGTAGCCTGGTGCATACATCGCTCGACGAGCGGGTAATGGGGATGCGCCTGGAACAGTTGCAGCAAACCAAGCGTGCCGTGGGCATTGCTGGTGGACGCCGCAAGCTTGCCGCCATCCACGGCGCACTTGCAGGTGGCTGGATCAATGTGCTGATCACGGATCGTTATAGTGCAGAGGCATTGGTAGCGCAACCGTAGGCACAGCCACTGGATCCAAGCATCTATGCGAACATTAACAACCGATATACCTTTGTTCCTAGCCAAGTGCTGTGCTTTGATAGATGGCAATTAAGCATCAAGAGTGGCAACCTTAGTTTGCTTCGTTAACTCTTTACGGTTCGATTGCAGTTGGTCTGCACCTTTGTCAAAAGATCTCGACAACAGCCCAACTGTTTAGAGGATCCGTGAAAGCTATTTTCCGTGAAAGCTATTTAAGGAGAAACTAATGGCTACACGTCTTGAACCCATGCGCCCCTTTGGCGCAACGGGTGTCACCGTTCCGTTAATCGGCTATGGCACAGCCCCTTTGGGCAAAGAGCATATTTCGCGGGATCATGCAGAAAAGTGCTTGAACCACGCCATTGACCGAGGGATTACCTATCTAGACACCTCGCCCGACTATGGCAGCGAACCCCACGTGGGTGCGGTCATGCGCAGTCGCCGCAAGGAAGTCTTTCTAGCCACAAAAGTGAACAATCGCAGCAAGCAAGGTGTATTAGAAGAGTTACAGAAGTCACTGGAAAAGCTGCAAACTGACCATGTAGACTTAATCCAGATCCATGCAGTCAATGCTTTTGCCGATCTAGAACAGGTATTGGCAGATGAGGGTGCAGTGGCAGCGTTAGAGGAGGCACGCAGACAGGACATGGTGCGCTTTATCGGCATCACAGGTCATGCCCGTCCAGAAATTCTGGCCTATGCGTTGCGTGAGTTTCACTTTGATTCGGTGCTCTGTGCATTGGGCATGGCGGATCATCTCGTCAGTGCGCCAGATCAGTTTTTGCTCCCTGTGGCGCGCGTGCGCAATACCGCCGTGATCGCCATGAAGGTGATGGGGCATGGCACCTTTCCCAATGTAGCGCGTGGTCTGCGCTATTCACTTGGACTGCCCGGCGTCTCATTGGCAATTGTCGGCATGGACAAGCCGGAGCAAATTGATCAGAATGTTGAAACTGTAGCAGACTTCCAACCACTTACAGAGCAGGAATATGAGCAACTGGTACAAGACGTTCGCCCGCTTCTGGAAAAGGAGATGGATGAGACAAAAGAAGGCAAAGGCAGCCTCTTTTGGCTTCACGACACCAAGGTAATGGGGTGGGAACAGCACGACGAACCCGCAATGGTCGCCTACTAGAAACTGTTACTCAAAACAAGAGGGGTGAAGTACTGGTAAAGAGTTTCGGATGCCACGTAGACCATCAAGCTGAAAATACTCAAGACGAGCAGAATCTTGAACATTCTTCCCAGATAGTCATGTACGCTATCGGTTTTGACGAACAGTTTTAACAAAGATAACAGAAAACTTCTTTACGTGATGTGCAACTTATTCTATGCGCCTCACTGGTACATGCCTTCTAACTTGTGGAAATTTGGTGTTACTTGTTCGCCGGTACCAGAGGAAAAAGGAAAGTTGCACATCACCTATTGTACTACACTGCCGCATCACTCCCACTCACTACAATCGTAGGAGTCCACACTGGTCCGCTTGCACATTGTGCCCATCATTGCTCTACTTCAGCGAAACTCAACCATGAACACTGACCTCATACAAGTCACGGGATGGTGGTGCCGACATGAGTGCGCCAAACTTAGCAATCTGTTCCTGGTAATACCCTGAAGCTTCGTTGGCCTGAAGGTCATCTTCGCTTGCCCATATGGTCACTGAGGTCATCTTGTCTGCGTGCGGATCTGTTAATAGATAAATGTTTTGGAACCCTTTCTGCGACTTTGCCGCGGGAACCACAGACTCTTGAAAAATTTGGATTGCCTCTTGGAA
>JBBQIG010000211.1:0-7989 GCA_038324715.1 Anaerolineae bacterium
CCCTGCCCAACAGTGCAACACTGGATGGCACAGTGACGGATGATGGCTTGCCCACTGCAAATGTCACCACCACATGGAGCAAGGTCAGCGGCCCAGGCGATGTCACCTTTGATGATGCAAGCGCTGTTGACACCACGGCCACCTTCAGCGCAGAGGGCGAATACGTCCTGCGCCTGACTGCCACCGATGGTGAGTTGAGTGACAGCGATGACATCACCATAACCGTCGCCAGTGGCAATCAAGCACCCATTGTCGACGCAGGAACCAACCAAACCATCACCCTACCCAACAGTGCAACACTGGATGGCACAGTAACGGATGACGGCTTGCCAGTTGCGGCAACGACCACATGGAGCAAGGTCAGTGGCCCAGGCGATGTCACCTTTGATGATGCAAGCGCTGTTGACACCACAGCCTCGTTCAGTGCGCCAGGTGACTATATTCTGAACTTGACTGCGGATGATAGCGAACTTACTGGCAGTGACAACATCACCATCACCGTAACTGCCGAGCAGCCAGAGACTCCTTCTCTCTTGCTGCCCAGCATCAGCAAGTAGGCACGATCAACAGAAACGGGGTTGTGTTTCGACACAACCCCGCCCTACTCTCAAAGCGTTAGCCTGATCACTTAGGCCAATGCCTGGAATAAAATCTCCCATCCTTATCTCTAGAATCAGGTCAATCTTGGGAGAGATAAAAGGTTGGAGTGGCCTTAGCTACAGTTTTGGCCAAATATTCATAAGTTGCATGGAAACAGCCGGAGTCTTTTTATGCTATTAGAGCGTGTTGGGGAATCTTTAACTACTTCAGAAGGCGTCTTAAAGATGCCAAATGGTTTATCAAAAGAAAACTCCCTAGAGCAGGATACCACCCTTGGTTTGGTACGATTACTCTGTGCAACGTTGAAAGCACGTGGAATCATCTATTGCCATTGGAAAAGTAACGCAGCCATAGCGCGCTCTGCTAGCGGCGAAAATGACCTCGATCTCCTTGTCTCTCGCGCCGATGTGCAGCAATTCGGCGAAATTCTAGCCCTCCTTGGCTTTAAGGAGGCATACCTGCGCCCCGACAAACAAATTCCAGGGGTTTTGGACTACTACGGGTACGACAGAGACTCTGGCAAACTAGTCCACCTCCATGCTCATTACCAACTCATCATTGGTGATGACGCGACAAAAAATTATATTCTGCCGGTTGAAAGAGCTTATCTTGCCTCTGCCACATCAACGGGTCTATTTCCATTGCCCTCAATAGAATTTGAGTTGATCATCTTTGTGATCCGCATGATGCTCAAACACTCGACTTTGGATTCAATTCTGAGCTTTCAAGGCATGCTGGCAAAAACTGAGAAAAACGAGTTCGAGTATCTGATGGAGCGGGTTGATCAAGCGGAGATGCAGAAACTCCTACAGCAACATCTGCCTTTCATCAGTCAAGCACTCTTCGACCAATGTCTGCAAGCTTTGGCTCCAGGCTGTCCACTTATGTTCCGAATCCGAGCAGGTCAAGCGCTTCAAAGTAACCTGGCAGCCCACGGACGCAGAACACAGGTAGCCGATACCGTGTTGAAAACATGGCGTCGCGGCACATGGGCACTGCAACACTATATTTTGCGGCGCAAGACGCGCAAACGCATCGCGGCTGGTGGTGCCATCATTGCCATTGTCGGCGCGGATGGCTCAGGCAAATCTACTGTTGTGGGTGAGCTATCATCCTGGCTCTCTAAGACTTTTTACACAAAGAAAATTCACTTGGGGAAACCAAAGCGCTCGGTACTTTCCCTTGTCGTCAAAGGCATTGCAAAGGTCGGTAAAGTGCTTGGCGTTGTTCCAAACAATCAAGGCTTTATCAACTCGCCTGTGGATGACAAGCCCCGTCGCTTCCCAGGCTACTTTTGGATGGTCTGGCATCTGCTGACAGCGAACGACCGCTACCGTACCTATATCAAGGCGCGGCGCTTTGCTACAAATGGGGGCATTGTAATCTCTGATCGCTACCCGCTACCACAGGTGCAGTCAATGGACGGGGCGCACACAGGCTGGTTGGCAGACAGCCATGCAGAACGGCCTTGGGTCAATGCTCTACTCCAGCGCGAGCAAGAATATTATCAACAGATCATGCCGCCTGAGATTTTAATTGTTTTGAGAGTCAATCCAGAGGTTGCGGCACAACGCCGGATGGATGAAGACGCCGATTCAGCCAGACGACGTGCACAGGAAATCTGCGACATTGACTGGCAGCAAACTCCTGCGTATGTCATTGATGCAAATCAGCAACAGGCAGAAGTAGTTGCCGCAATTAAGGATCTAGTCTGGTCAAAATTGTAAGCGCAATTCTTAGATTTAAGCGGAGTAGGTGGCATTAACCTGCTGCTGCAAATAAATTGGCATACAAAGACCGTATTGTTACCCGTATTGTTAATAGGGGTACAACGTCCCTAAGATCAATACCATGAAGCAATTACCATTCAGAATACCGTTCATAACGTCCATAATAAAGAGATGCACAGACAGGGGCAGGCACAACCATTGCTAGTCGAGATCGTTGGTACAGCAGGTGCAGGCAAGACATCATTGCTACAAGCTCTGCGCCAGAGCAGCAAGCAGATTCAACCAATCTTTGACTTCGGGAATTTTCAATCGATTCCATACTACATCGGTGCAACCCTTTTCCTGTTACCTGTTCATTTCGGTGATTGGCGCAGAGGGGGACGATATACCTTGCAAGAGATCAAGTGGATGGTACGTCTACAAGCTTCATATCAGATCGTGCGTCGAAAGAAAGATAATGATGGTGTTGTCACGGTCATGGATCAAGGCCCGATTTATACATTAGCGAGGCTGCTGGATCATCAATGTACGAGTACCAAAGGAGCAGGTTTCATGAAGTGGTGGATGGCAATGCTCGCAAAATGGGCTGAAACTCTGGATATTATTATCTGCCTTGATGCGCCCGTCGATGTCCTACTTCAACGCGTTTATGCACGGAGTAAATGGCACTCGGCCAAAGCTAAAAGCGAGCAAGAGGCAAGAGAGATGTTGGCCCATATGCAAAGGTTGTATGCAGAAACGCTGGCGACTTTGCCAACAGACGGTCAGCTTACTCTGGTATATTGGGACACAAGTTTATCTTCCGTAGAAGAGATCGCACAGCAGACGCTACACACCTTCAAGCTGGAACACATGGCGTCTGAACGACTTGCAACACAGAGCACCTAGTTTGCATCGGGACTAAGTGGCATTGAAGACCCAGCAGCACGGCAGACCACCGGGCTTGCACAGGAGTGACATTGCTAATGGTTCAACAAGTAGCAGTAGAAAATTATTTATTGGATGCGGAGAATTGTTCCAAACTATGGGTATCGCTAAGACAATTGCAAATTTCAGAACTCTTTCTGGTCGATTCTCAACACAAAGTTTAACCAGTAAAGCTTCACTAAATGCACTCGCGTCCACCATTGATTATGCTGCCAGAATCGTAGTCGAATTTGCGCTCAACCCGTTCCTAGTGGCTGGACTAGGCAGTTATCTGTTTGGCATGTGGCGCATCCTATGGCGTCTGAACGGCTATCTGTTTGCGGCAAGTGGACGTTCAGCCCAAGCCTTAAAGTTTGCAACAGCAAGCCGTCAAGCCTCGACAGATTTCGATGAGAAACGCACCTATGTAGGGAGTTCAATCGCAGTCTGGGTAATCTTTCTGCCGGTTCTGGCAATTACGAGTGCATTGCTCACATGGCTGATGCCGATTGTACTCGACGTACCGCAAGAGTATATAGCAGATACACGTTGGGCCATTGGGCTGCTGTCGGTAAATGGAATCGTGTTAAGTTTGGCTGATATACCACGGGCTGTATTACAAGGGGAAAATCTCGGCTATAAACGCATGGGTCTTTCTGCGATTCTGGTGCTAGCCACGGGTGGGCTGATGGCACTCGCTATCTTCTGGGAAACAGGACTGGCGGGCCTTGCCACAGCTAATTTGATTGCCACCATCCTTTCAGGCGTCTTTTTCGTACAGGTTGTACGCTCCTATGTGCCTTGGTTTGGTATTGCACGACCTTCGCGTGAGACGGTCCGCTGGTTCCTAGGACTGAGTTGGTGGTTCATTATCTGGAAGCTAGTGGTTCAACTGATGGAGGCTGGCGACATCCTCATCTTGGGTCTGTTTAACTCAGTTGAATCTGTTGCTGCCTATTCCCTTACTCGGTATATCCCAGACGCGACCATCAGATTGATTGCAATCTTTGTGTTTGGAATCGCCCCTGGGCTAGGGGGCGTGATTGGAAGTGGCAACCTGCGCAAGGCAGCCAACGTTCGGGGTGAGATCATGGCCTTTACCTGGCTGCTCGCAACGGTTGCCGGCACAGTCGCATTGCTTTGGAACCAAGATTTCGTCACCCTATGGGTGGGGCCAGGGTATGATATCGGCCCCATTGCTACCTTGGCGATCATCGTGATGATCTTTCAGTACACGCTCATTCGCAATGATTCAAACATCATTGACCTCACCTTAGATGTACGTAGCAAGGTCATTATGGGCGTCTTATCGGTAGCACTCTCTATGGGCCTCGCCTGGGTCTTAATCGACTATTTTGATATGGGGATTGTTGGCCTCTGCATCGGTTTCATTTTGGGAAGGCTCGTTTTGAGCGTGACTTACCCCATGACAGTGGGTCACTCACTGCAAATATCCCTATCTTCCCAGGTCAAAGGTGCCGTGCGCCCCTTCTTGGTGACCACTGTGCTGTTCGGGGCAAGCCTAGTTATTCGCAGCACCCTCGATCCACAAATCGATGGGTGGTGGGAACTGGTGGTTGCCAGTGGGTTATCGGCTCTGGTCATCATGGTATTGGCTACTTTTGCAGGGCTACCTGGAGAGCAACGGCGAAGGTTGTGGCGTCGTGGTCAAGCTATAACAGACCTGATGAAGGGTACAGATGAATAGATCGCAGATGAACAAGTGCTTACACAGGCTATACGCGAAAGCAAAGGATACATAGGTGTTAGGTACACAGATCCGAGAAGAACTGAGTTGGGCGAAATATACAAATTGGCGTGCTGATTTTGATCTTGTAAAAATCCTTTACTTGATCAGTGCCTTTATCGCGCCAATGGAACTTCGATTGGTGGCAAGTCTGACACAGTACGATTTACTCATCTTTGTCTTGGCAGTTCTCATCATCATCGGGCCTCGACGGTTACACGTCCTTCCAACTCAATATTTCCCGGTCATCTACTTTTTCCTGCTGTTTGCTCTACTAAGCACCTTTCGCTCTACACACCCAGAAGAGTCACTAACGCAAATCTTGCAATTCGCCTTCATCTTCTTTGTCCAATTGCCCGTGATCTTAACCTTGAGCGAGTCGCGGCGAATCGTCTATCTGAGTCTATTGTTGTTTCTGCTTGGGGGATTGTACGGAATGGCTTGGTCTATGGTTGCCCAAGAAGTCCAAGGAGCAGGTCGCACACTTACCTTCTATAGTGACAATCCTAATCGACTTGGCTATCCAACGGCCTATTTACTACCTCTCGCACTCTGCCTGCTCTTCTATGTGCGGCGGCACGCCAATCTTCTGATCACCCTCGCACTCGCAGCCCCAGTGTTATACCTAATGATGTGGGCTTTAGCAGCTTCCGGCTCACGTAGCTCGACTGTTGGCCTCTTGGTATCCCTGCTCGTCTTTCTAACCTTCTATAAAGGCGTTAATCTGAAGACACCACTGCGGCTCTTTGTCTCTATCACGTTAATTGCGACAGTGGGCTATGTACTTTACCAAGGGCAATTTTTTCCTGACACCTTACACCAACGCATTGAACGCACACTGATGCTGGAAGAGACATTAGTGGATGACCGCAGCCGTCTGGCAGTTGCAGGGTTGATGGCTTTTCAAGAGTCACCTTTTTTGGGTGTGGGACTTGATAACTTTAAGTATGTTGCGCGCGATTACGTTGCGGCTGCCACGCCACAACCACCCCATAATCTATGGATTCAATTTTTGTCCAGCATCGGCATTATCGGCACGGCAATGTTTTTTCTGTTGATAGCATTTTGGTATCTAACGGTTTTTCAGGCGCTGAGGCGCATCCACAGTCAGCAGCAACGCGAACTCTTGTGGGCACTCATCGCCTCAATGACCAGCGTGCTCTTTATTTACATGTTCATCCCAATCATGATCCACCGCCACTACTGGTTGATCTATGGCATTGGTCTGGCAGTTGCGTTGCGCTCCATCAAACTACCGACAGAGAGCGCATCACTGCCCAATGTCCAAGAGTTTAGCTCTTCAGGGCATTCAGTTTGAAAGTCTATAACATTTTTCGAGTAATACGGAGAGAATTCTTATGAGGCGGTTCACCGGACGTCTTAGCATTGTGCATCTTATCCTGTCCGCAGGGGCAACCAATGGTCAATACAATTAACATTGCTTGCCAATGGCGAATCAACGCGAGATTACAATTTGCACCTACTTCAAGATTACAAGCGAACCTGTTCACGAAATTGATGAATTTAGTGGGGATAACACTCTCCGTGGCTTTTTGCGTGCATTTAAAGCGGCAATACAGGCAAAAGAATATGATGTAATCCACGCTCATGTGCCACATACAGGCGTTTTGCTGTTGCTTGCGACCTTAGCCTTCGGTTTATTTTCAAGAGTTATGCCAATCTCCGTTTACACCGTACAAAACTCGTATCAGAATTACAAGCCTCGCAACAGACTCATGATGTTGCCGATCTTTTTCTTTTTCAAAGAAGTCGTTTTTTGCAGCAATGCCTGTCTAGCAAGCTTTCCAGCCTTCTACCGGTGGTTGTGTCGTGGCAAAGCTCATGTTGTCCAGAATGCCGTCGATCTAGAGCGTATCGATCGCACACTGGCACGCACAGAAAAAGACCCCCTGGATAGCCAGTTCAGGGTCGTTTCCATTGGACGTATCATCAAAATCAAAAACCCAAATGTTCTCCTAAAGGCCTTTAATCAAGTAAACGATCAAAACAGCCAACTCGTTTATGTGGGTGAAGGGGATCTGCGTCCTCAACTTACACAAGCGGCAGAGGAGTTGGGACTCAAAGAACAAGTCGAATTGACAGGGCTAGTTGGACGGGATGAAGTATTCAAACATGCAGCAGAGGCCGACCTGTTTGTCTCTACTTCACTTGGCGAAGGGCTACCCGTTGCGGTTGAGGAGGCAATGGCTTGCTATTGCCCGGTGATTCTATCTGACATCCCACCCCACCGCGAGATTGCCGAAGGCGTAGACATCATTCCGCTGATTCATCCAAATGATGTCGAGGGTTTTGCGCGCGAGATCCAGCGCTTTCGCGAGATGTCGATTGCCGAAAGAAGAGAAATCGGCAACAAATGCCGAGAAGTCATCGAAAAGCGCTTCTCCCTCAGTATTATGCATGCGAACTTAGAGGTGGTGTATAAGCGGCTGCCCCCAAGACAAGGTGTCAAGAGCACGATGGAGAAGGCCGTTTCTAGATGATACAGATAGAGATCATTGGGTGCACAAGCGCAGGGAAATCTACTCTAATCAAGCAGATGCTGGATGCTAGCCGTGATCAAGCAGTTCCAGTATCCACGAGCTATGACTTTGTCTTAAATCAGTTTGGATGCGGGTGGATACAAAATCACAAGCTGCGTATGTCCCTGCTGAATCTCTTCACCCTTTGGGCTTGCCTTGTCTCTTGGCATCAATACCAGGCGCTGCTCCATGTTATCTTCAACGTCATTCGCCATCTGCCCGCATCCATTGGGCTGATTGGCAAGATGAAGATTGCTCGCATTGCATGCAGAAATATTGGCATTGATAACATTCTGCGCCGCGCCAATTCTGTCCAGCAAATTGTGTTGGCTGATGAAGGGATACTCCAGATCGCGCACTATCTGTTTGTTCATGTCACCATTGCACCAAGCCTGGACGAACTGTCACAATTTCTAGAGGTAGCCCCACCACCGGATGCGGTATTGTATCTCCAACAGCCTGAATT
>JBBQIG010000212.1:0-7916 GCA_038324715.1 Anaerolineae bacterium
CACGACAAACCTCACCCATACGCACATCCCGCCGCAACCACGCAATGCTTTCCGCCACCGTCGCTTCGTGGATGGGCCAATAGGGCAGCAATTCAGAGGGCGCAAAACAAGGATCATGCAGATCCACAGCTGTCTGATGCAGCGTCTGCAGGAGGAGCAGAGAGCGGATGCGCGTGGGTTGTCCCTGCGACAAGCGACGTGCGTCCTCTGTGCCCACCATCGAATGGGCGACAAAGCCCATGAGGTTATGCGCCTGGTTATTCACATAGTGGCTGGCAGTTAAAACATTCGCCGCCCACAAATCATCTTCAGCCGTACCTGTGGCGAGCTTTGCCGCCGCTTCATCCATCACGCGATCAGGCGGCGTTGAACGGAGCCACTTGATGAGTTCATCCACAACCACTTCATTTGCCCGCATCTTGAGTTGTAGCGCCATCTTCCTACGCCCTCCATAGCACTGATAGACCGATCATGTACATGACCTACACCAACAAGCGTACCCAACTTTCTCCCACCGCGTTTGCCAACCGGCTGTCAGCCGTCCACAAGTCACAGCCATGCTCTTCTGTCAATGCCAGATAAAAACTGTCATAGGCATTTGCCCGCCGTAGCCGCTGGCTCCAAGAGATGGCACGTTGCATCAATGGCAAATTCGGCTGTATAAGCTCAATTTAAAAACTCGCCACTGTCTCAAGGGCAAGTTCAACCTCGGGCTTAGTAATGTGGTTGAAATGCTGCAATTTCTGAAATGTCGAAGCAACTACATAAATCCATAAAGTGGGAGCAAGAAGTACATGCCCTTCTTCTTGCAACCTGATCACTAATGCTAGAACTTGTTTGCTTCTTGGTTCAGGAATAAATAATGGGATGGTAACGCTAGCGTCCAAGACCTGCATTGCGGGAATCTCGCTCCTCTAGTTCAGTACGCGCATCGCGCCATGCTTGGTCTACTACCTCTGGATCAAGCAGTTTACCACCACGGCGTTCAAGAATGCTTTCTTGCAGTTCTCGGCTTTTCACAAGCCACTCATCCTGACCTAACCTATCGTCCTGCTTCTCAGCCTGCGACTCTTGTATCAAGCGCTCGTAATCCGCCAGGCTCACGAGCGCCGCCTTTGGCTCACCGTCGCGCGTCACAACAATGCGCGTCTGCCCCTTCGCCACCTGATCAACCAAAGGAGCCAATTCGCCTGTTTCTTCAACCAAAGTATCCGTAGCGCCTATCTTTGTGTGAGTCATCTTCTTTCTCCTGCGTCCAACACTCGACTAACAGTCTTTGCTCAGACAACCCGATAGAATGGTTCCTCGCCCGCCAGCATCCGCTGAATATTAGCCCAATCACTCACGCGTCCCCCTGGCACTGTAGAGGCAGCGGTATGCGGTGTCAAGAGTACATTGGCAGCCGGATCGCGAGCCAACGCCAGCAGTGGATTATTCGCACGCAAGGGTTCCCACTCAAAAGTGTCGAGCGCAGCCCCACCCAGATGCCCTGCACCCAGTGCCGCAGCCAACGCATCTTCATCAATCACACTGCCACTGCCACAATGCACCACAAAGGCACCTGGCTTCATCGCCGCAAAGGTCGCCTCGCTGAGTGAAAGATCGGTCTCTGTCGTATAAGGCAGCAACACGCAAAGAAAATCACTGGCGGCGATGATCTCGCGTTGGGTTGCATAGGTAATGCCCAACTCAGCTTCCACATGCCCTGGCAGCGGGTGCCGTTTGTGATAGAGCACGGCACGTGGGGCAAAGTTCTGCAACCGCCTTGCTAATTCTGCACCAATCTCGCCAAAGCCAAGAATGCCAATCGTTTGTCCAAAAAGCCCTCCGATGTTTGTGCGCCCAGACCAATTATAGGCAAAGACATTTTCGTCAGTACGGCGCGCAGGTTGACCCCAATCCGCAGCAGCCTCGGCAATCGCCTTGACCTCGGTGAGCCGTTTCGCCAGGGACAGCATCTGCATCATCATGTGTTCTGCCACCATCACACAGCCCAGCACCGGCCATACGCAGACCACCACTCCAGCACGTTGCGCCGCACCCAGGTCAATATCATAGGTCAGCGACCCCAGCCGTTGGATCAGACGCAACTTGGGCGCAGCCGCAATTAACTCAGCATCCACCTCACCAGCACGCTCGCTCACCAAGAATTCAGCATCAGCAATCTCACGCGTCAACACTTGCTCTTTTGGGCGACGCAGCATGACGACTTGCAGTGAGCTAGGCGCACTCCTCAACGCATCTTCTTGATGGCGCGGGCTACGGTCAGTGAGAAAAAGCACTTTGTGTTCGGTCATCGTTCCTGTTGAACCACTAACTTTGGTTTTATCTTGTTTATGAAAAGTCGGTGGCAGAGCCAACAATGACCCTACCACCGATAAAAATTACAACAGAATCATCACGGGGGAAGAGAAACGCTCAATCAACCCTACAGAACAGTCCAACCGCCATCAATGGCGAGTGCGGCTCCGGTGATAAAGCTAGACGCATCACTGGCAAGGAAAACAGCAATGCCCTGGATCTCATCCAGTTCACCCCAACGCCCCAACGGAATCTTGGAGACAAAGGAGGCATAAGCCGCGGGATCATCTTTGATCGACGTATTCATTTCCGTGCCAAATGGCCCTGGCATCACACAATTCACTGTAATTCCATAGGGTGCCCATTCCAATGCCAACGCGCGGGTCATCTGCAAAACTGCGCCCTTGCTGGTGGCGTAGGGGGTGCGATTGGGAAGAGCAATCACGGAGAGCGTGGAGCCGATATTGATAATGCGTCCATAGCGGCGTTCTTTCAGATGTCCCGCCAAAGCGCGGCAGAGCAGCCACGGCCCCGTCACGTTGATGGCCTGAACCTCTAGAAACTGCTCTAGGGTCAACTCATCAATTGCGCCGCGTGTGTTGATGCCCGCGTTGTTGATTAAAATATCGACTTGACCGAACTCGGCCAAGACTTGCGCCACCAACGCATCCACTTGTTCGGGCACGGTCACATCACAGCCATAGCCCTGGCACTTTTGCCCCGTGGCGGCGGCAATCGACTCTGCAACCTCACGCGCTTGGTCGGCATTGCGACTTAAAAGGGCAACGTTAGCCCCTGCTTCAGCCAGCCCCTCGGCCATAGACTTACCCAAGCCTTTGGTGCCGCCTGTGACCAATGCCACGCGGCCCTTGAGTTGCATACGATCCAAAACACCCATATTTTTCTCCTTTTTGTGCACCCTTATATAACTTGGGTACATCTTCATGATATATCTTGTGGTACATTTTGTGACGCAGCTTTGTGGCGCGTCACGCGTGTTGCACATTTTGTGCGTTGATTCTGGTGTGGTTGACGGTCTACCATCGCGTCTCGCCTCACAATTGTACTCAGAAAAGAGCCAACCTGCAACGCATCCCACTCAAGGGCAAGCCAGTTGCTCGCGCAACCAAAACACTCACGGTGGTATAAAGCGGTATAAAGCGGATGCGTGCCTACTTTCCTCCACACGCCGGTGCTTGCACCACACCCATCCACCCCGTATAATTCCCGCAGGAGCGAGACAAGCGCCTTCTAAGTAGGGATTAGATAGGGAAAGGAACCACAGATCGGCATGGCTTTTTTTGAATCGGAACAACAGCTTTACCAGGTACTCGAGAGCGTTTTTACGCGCCTGAGTGCCGACCCTGAGAGGATTGCCCCCTTCACACAGAGCAATCTTGTCATTCGGCTCCACTTTACCGACCCCACGGCGGAAGTCCTGCTAGATGGTCGCCAGCCACCGATGGAGGTTTTCTATGGACCGCGTCCAGGTCAAGCCAATTTAGAGTTCACCATGTCTGCCGATCTCCTGCATCGCATCTGGATGAATGAGGAAAGCACCAGCGCCGCCTTCTTCGGTGGGCGCATCAAGAGCAAAGGCAGCCTCTTGCGTGCCACGCATCTGATTGACCTCTTTCGTGAAGCAGAAAAGGTTTACCCAGCCATTGCGGCAGAACATCAATTGATCTAGCAAAGGCTCACAGCAGAAGCTAAAGCAAAACCTAAAGTGGGGTCAGCAACGGTTCCTTTGACACGCTATAGAACAGACGTTATAATTCGCTGTGCAGTACCCGGCACAATCGGTAGCAATAATCCGTTGTACCAGGGTGATGACTTTCAATGTCGTCATGAGAGGGAGCGAGAATGAGTGTCAGCGATGAAATCAAACAACGGATAGATCTCGTTGAATTTGTATCTCGTTATACCCAATTGAAAAAGGCAGGGGCAACTTACAAGGGAACATGCCCATTTCATAGCGAGCGCACGCCGAGCTTTGTGGTCTATCCCGACAGCGGCACCTGGCATTGTTTTGGCTCATGCAGCACAGGTGGCGATCTCTTTTCCTTTTTGATGAAAAAGGAAAATGTAGATTTTCGGGAAGCATTGCAAATCCTTGCCCCACAAGCTGGCGTATCCTTAGAAGAGAGTTCCGCCGACGGAGGAAATTCTCCCCGTGCCCAGATCTATGAAGCAAACGCAGCAGCGACCGCATACTACCAGCATATTCTACAGTCCCATCCTGCGGCAGCAGAAGCGCGCGATTACCTGGCTCGGCGTGGGATTGACGACACGATCATTGAGTCTTTCCAGCTAGGATATAGCCTCGACCAGTGGAGCAGCCTGCGCGATCATCTGCTCGGCCAAAAGTTCAACATCGACTTGTTGATTGAAGCAGGGCTGATCAAGCACAACGAGGCACGCGATTCGACCTATGATGCCTTTCGCGGACGCGTCATGATTCCCATCCGCGACCGCATGGCACGGGTCATCGGCTTTGGCGGGCGTGTGCTGGATGGCAGCCAGCCCAAGTATCTCAATACGGCAGAAAGCCCGGTCTTTCACAAAAGCCATGTGATCTATGGGCTGGATATGGCCTATCAAGCCATCCGCGACGCCACTAAGGTCGTTATTGTAGAAGGCTATATGGATGTCATTGCCGCCCACCAATATGGCTTTGCCAACGTGGTGGCGTGCATGGGCACAGCCCTAACGCCAGAGCAATTGCAACAGCTTCAGCGTTATACCAGCAACTATGTGTTGGCATTGGATGCCGACGCCGCAGGGCAGCAAGCCACCATCCGCGGGCTGAACCAAGCGCGACAATCGCTGACGCGTGTACGCAAGCCCGCCATTGTCGGTGGCAAAATGCGCATGGAGGAGCGGCTAGGGGCAGAGATCTTTATTGCCGCCATGCCCGAAGGCCGTGACCCCGATGATGTGGTGCGCCAAGACCCAGAGCTATGGCGGCAATTGATTGATAAAGCCAAGCCGCTGGTCGATTTTTACTTCATGGCAGTTGCCAGTGAGATGGATCTGAAAACTGACCGAGGTAAAGGCGCAGTTGTAACGGAACTTGCTCCACTCATTGCAGAATTAGACGATGAGATTAAGCGCGAGCATTACATTCAACAGCTCGCCCGTCTAGTAGAGCAGCAAGAAAGCACAATTGCGGGTCGGGTTCAGGCCGCAGCGCGTACCAGTAAGACCCCTGCGCCAGAGCGATCAGGAGAACGCTCAAGTCGCTTTGGTATCCAAAAGCGTGGTTCGACGTCTACTCAGAAAGAGAACACACGTTCTAGTGACGAAGAGACGATCTTTGTCGATTCGTCGCCCACTCCATTAGTTTCTGGCAAAGCAGGGGTGCTTAGCACTGAGGATTACTTGTTGGCGCACATGTTGCGAGAACCGGACCTATTAATTTGGTTAGTGACAGCAACAGCGGCTCGCGATTTAGCCCCAATCGACATCCAAGATTGGCAGCATGTAGAGAATCAGGAGATCTTTCGGGCCTTAAACAGATTTATGTCAAGCGATATTCAATGGGACGTGGAAATGTTCCAGGATTCGTTGCCTAGTGCGCTCCACGGACGGCTCGCCCAACTGATTGCGGCAGGCACACAATTCCCGACGTCTATCAACGAGGAGTTGCGCGCTGACCTACTCAAAGTCCTGGTACGCCTGCGTCTAGATCGATTGCGTGAACACACCATACAAGTAAGGTTCCTGATTGAAGAGGCAAGTCAAAGTGGAGACCACGAAGAAAAACGCAATTTATCTGTCAGCAATAACAAGAGGTTACGCGACTTTGCCCATCTCCAAATGACCTACTCACGACTGAGTCAGGTCTTGGCAAGCCAAGGACGTGCCGAACAAGGCATGAAAATTCGACAGACCGCCACAGGCGGTTAAGGAGCAAAATGGCTGAAATACGCCGTAATAGTCCAAATCGTAACGCTCGTCCAGAGCGCGAGTCGCCAATCCCCCGCAGCCGACCTGGCAGCGACAGCGAACTCGATGAATATATCAACCTGGGTGAAAATCCTGTGGAAGAAGAAGACGATCTCTTTGAAGATTCGTCTACAGCCGAGGGCGCGGAAGAAGAGGAAGAGGAAAGTACACCGATTCCGCGTATCGAGCGCGATACGAAGATGGAAGAGGAGATCGAGCTGGAGAAGTATGTTCCGCTCGAAAAACTCATCGAAGATGTTCCCGACCTGGGACAAAGCCTCGACCCCGTGCGCATGTATCTGCGTGACATCGGGCGGCATCCCTTGCTAACGGGCGAAGAAGAGTTGGATCTCGCTCGACAGATCCATGAAGGCGTGTTGGCAACGGAACGGCTGCGTACCGAGGAGATTGAAGATCTCGATCTGAAAGACGAACTTGAGCTGGCGGTTTTACGCGGCAAGAATGCGCATGACAAACTGGCGCGCTCCAACCTGCGCTTGGTGGTCAGCGTTGCCAAACGCTATATCGGTCGCGGGCTAAACTTCCTGGACTTGATCCAAGAGGGCAACCTGGGCTTGTTGCGTGCCGTAGATAAGTTTGACCATACGCTCGGCTTCAAGTTTAGCACCTATGCCACCTGGTGGATTCGCCAAGCCATCAGCCGTGCCATTGCCGACCAAGCGCGCACCATCCGCATCCCCGTGCACATGGTGGAGACCATCAACCGCCAAGCGCGCATCAAGCGACGGCTGCAACAAGAGTTGGGGCGCGAACCATTGTTTGAAGAGCTTGCGTTGGAGATGGAGTTTGTGGAACCCGAAGATGTGGAAGTGGTACGCGCACATCTGAGCGATGGTATACGGCTGGATATTGATACAGCCCGCCGTTTGGAACGAGCTTCTGCCCGAGTGCGTCGCATCCAGCGCCTAAGCCAAGAGCCACTCAGCCTCAATACCCCTGTGGGCAACGAGGAAAATAGCTTCCTGGGTGACTTTATTGAAGATGACAGTATGCCAGGCCCGGTCGATAGCGCCAGCCGTCACCTGCTCAAAGAGCATATGAATGAAATCCTGGAAGGGCTAAACGAACGCGAGCGCAAGGTTTTGATCATGCGCTTTGGGCTGGAAGATGGCGTAACCCGTACATTGGAAGATGTGGGCAAAGAATTTGAGGTCACACGTGAGCGTGTGCGCCAGATTGAAGCCAAAGCCCTGCGTAAATTGCGCCATCCCCAACGTAGCCGCAAACTGCGTGACTACTTAGGGTAGTTTAGTTGCCCCAAAAATTTGACACGTCTCGGTCAAATTCGTATACTAGGGCAGCCGCAACAAGGCACGCCGATCCTCGGTAGCTCAATTGGCAGAGCATCCGGCTGTTAACCGGAGGGTTGTTGGTTCGAGTCCATCCCGAGGAGCCAAAACGGTAAATGGTGTACGCAAAGTCTCCTGTCCCTACGATTTTAGGGACAGGAGACTTTTGTATTGTCGATATTGATGCGTGGTTCCTTTTTCAATTTTGATCTTATCTCCTATGCCACCATCAAAAGTTACACATATCTCCTCCCTCTGCCATGAAGTACGCCATGGTATAATTGATCCAAATCTCATATACAAGCCGTTACCGTGTATAAGTCATATTCATACACAAGTTGGAGGCAATGGTGAAAG
>JBBQIG010000213.1:0-7909 GCA_038324715.1 Anaerolineae bacterium
TCCCTACCCCACCACCGCAGAAGCCATCCGCAAAGTAGCAGATGCCTACAATCGCTCACGGTTAACACCCATTGTGGCAAAGCTGTTTAAGTGGTGGTTCAGTTGGCGACGATAGTCTACTTGGTGGGGTTGCCACACAAAACGTGAACTTCAACGGCGGTGCCAGTGGCACCGCCGTTGAAGTTCACGTTATCAAACGAAGCAACTGCAATCCGTCTGTCTAAAGGCTCGTCCGCAGGGCTCGCAGAAGCCATCTTCAAATGCTCCAGCCACACCTTGCCCCTACGCACCTTGCCCCTGATTCTGCATCAATCCCCCATCCATGACATAGGTAGAGCCGGTCACATAGTCGGCATCGCCGGAAGCCAAAAAGACCGCCAACCGCCCAATCTCTTCGGGCTGGGCTGCACGCTTGAAGGGAATGCTCTGCACCTGTTTCTCGCGCACCTCGGGGTCATCAATGGCCTGTTGGTTAAAAGGCGTCAACACCATGCCTGGGGCAATGTTGTTGACATTGATCTTGTGTGGAGCTAGTTCCAGCGCCAATGTGCGCGTCAGATTGCGGATGGCGCCCTTGGCGCAATCATAATCCGCGGCTCCGGCGCGCGGTATCTCATCATGGACCGAGGTGGTGTTGATGATCTTACCCCCACCGCCAGCCTCTTTACGAATATTGATAAAGCGGCGGCAGCAGTAAAAATAGTTATAGAGGTTGGTCTTCATGGCCTTATCCCAGCGCTCGGTGGTCATATCCGCCACATGGGTTCCGGCTGAATCAATGCCCGCGTTGTTCATCAAGATATCCAACGTGGGAAAGTCTTGCAACGCTTGGTCGAAGATGCGCTCCGCTTGCTGCTCATCGCTCAGATCCGCCTGCACAACAATGGCACGACGACCCGCCGCCTCGACTTGTCGGCGCGTCTCCTCCGCACCCTGGCGATCCTCCAGATAGTGAACGACAATATCTGCGCCTTCTTTCGCCATCTCAATGGCGGAAGCTTGACCGATGCCTGAATCGGATCCGGTGATTAGTGCTACCATGCCCTCTAGTCGCCCTGCCATAATGAACTCCTTCCTTACACATATACCTCACATTTGCGTCTTGCCTCTGCCTATTCCTACCATGCACCTACCTGGCTCATGCACCTGGAGCGTCTCTATTGTTGACGCTGCTGATTCAAACCCTCGTCTGTGCCATCTGCTATCTTCGTCAAGCGCCAGGCGGCATTGATCAGGCCGATGTGGGAAAAGGCTTGCGGGAAATTGCCAATTGGCTGGCCCGACTGGATATCTACCATCTCAGTCAAAAGCCCTAAATCGTTGGCATGAGCTGTCGTCTGCTCAAATAGCTGCTTGGCCTGCTCCACATCGCCCAATAAAGCTAAACATTCCACTAACCAATAGGTGCAGAGTAAAAAACCATTCTTTTCCCCTTGCCAACGACATACCAATCCATTGAGGGTAAGCTCCCGCTGAATGGTACGAATCGTCGCCGCCATCTTTGGATCGGTGGCGGGCAGGAATCCTAGCAAGGGCATCATCAAAACTGAGGCATCCAATCGATCCGAGCCAAACGCACCCGCAAACGCCTCGATCTTTGGGTTCCAACCCTGTTCAATCACCGCGGTATATATCTCCTCGCGCGCTTTTTCCCACTGTTGAGCATTGGCCTTCTCACCCAACTGCGGGGCCAGTTTGATGGCCCGATCCAGCGCCACCCAGCACATCACTTTGGAAGTGAGATACTGACGTTCTTGGTCACGCGCCTCCCACATTCCGGCATCTGGTTCCTGCCATGTACGGGCAGCGCGGTCAGCTAGCTGGATGACAAGTTGGCTGACCGGCTTGGCAGATCCATCAACATGCTTACTAAAATCAAGCTGCTCTCGAAACAGATAAATAGAATCTACCACTTCGCCAAGCACATCTAGCTGCTTTTGATACCAGGCATCATTGCCCACGCGCACAGGCGGACTCTCCTGGTAGCCTTCCAGATGGGGCAATACATGTTCAGTAAGATCACGCTCCCCCTCGATTCCATAGACAATCTGCACTGGCTGCTGAGGGTCGCTAAGGTCGCCAAGCGCACGGTCAACCCAGCCCAAGAAGCGTTGTACTTCATCCGGGCATGACGCCACCCAGAGCGCTTGCATGGTCAACGCAAGATCGCGCAGCCAAACAAAGCGATAGTCCCAATTACTGCCATCGCCTAGAGTTTCAGGCACTGACGTTGTGGCTGCGGCCACGACTGCGCCATTGGGCTGATAGGTTAGCCCTTGCAGCACCAGGGCGCTACGCCGTACCGGCTCTACATAGAGACCTTGATAGCCCTGATGCATGTCCGCCCATGATTGCCATCCCGCACGCGCATTTTCCAGTTCTCTGGCTACATCTACCGCGGGAAGGGGATCATTCTCTTCACGATAGAGCCGATCGATAAGCGCAAAACTGATTGTTTGGCCCTCCGTCACAGTAACTCTAGCCGTTGCGTCGCTGCTGCCAATCTCCAATTGACAAGAAGCGAGGAGAGTCAATTCCAACGAACCCGCCTGCGCAATAATCTGCCCGTTGCGTTGCAATAGGGTTGGCACCGACAAGCCATAGTTGGGGCGGGGACAGAAAGTGACCTGGACTTCGACATTTCCCTTCAGCCCCTCTATCTGGCGCAGCAGGATCGGCGGTGAATGACGTCCTATTTGATGGCCGCGTACACCCATTTCCAGCGCAAAAGCATCCGTAAGCGCAACAGTGCCCTGGGGAGTGGTAAAAACAGTCTTTAGCACGAGGCTATCCCCAACATAGCGACGTTCACTGGCGAACGGTTCTACGGGTTGAATTGTCCAATGGCCTGCCGAGCTATCGAGTAATCTGCCAAAAACAGAGGGCGCGTCAAAACGTTTAGGACAATACCAATCAATGGCACCCTCTTTATTCACAAGCGCTGCTGTTTGTCCATTAGACAAAAATCCAAATTCCGCAATAGTTGTTGATATCGGTATAGGCAATGTCAAGCCTTTCAAATCTAGCTCGTGACGACAGGTGAAAGCAGATGGCATCTTTCTACCCTAAACATATGTACCGCAAGAAATGTTCATTGGGAATAGAGGAGGGCACAATAGAGGGGTAGAAGTCGAGTCCCGAATCAGGAGCATCGCCGCACGATTGTAGGCTTGACATTTGAATATGAGTCAGGCCACAGGCTCCTTAATCCCTTGCTCTGCACTGGCGATAAAGTTCAGAAGCTCTCTGCCATTGAATACGGCAGAGAGCTTCTGGCACGAAAACGGTGTGATATCTACATGCGCTTGTACAACGGGATAAACAACAGTCCAGTGATCACACCATAAACAACATGCCCGATTAGGCTGAACCACTGTGCTTCGCCGATCTGAAACACCATCTGTGCCATGCCCAACATCACGGGCATCAAAACTAGCGCACCCAACACCCACCATACGATGCCGTTGACAGCACCAGCGATGACCGCAGTGCCAGCCTTCATTGGCAGGCGACTCGCGACCAGCCCATAAAAACCGCCGATACCGGCGCTGATAATCATGTGGACAAGGAAGCCAACAATCGGACTTTCGGAACCGACGAGCATCGCCACCATTGGCAGCATCCCCATCATACCCATCATCATCCCGAAGACGGCACCGCCACCTAAGCCAGCAATTGCGCCACTTGCGATCGCGGAGAACACTGAACGACTTTTCACGTTGCTGTTATTTACGATAGTTGCCATGATTTTCCTCCCGGAAGTGAATGTTGAATACGAGATGACCTGTTGGGGTGAATCATTCTTCTATAGCCCAAGACTACCGCGGCGCGCCCTATCTTACCTGGCAACGCAGACAAGTTTTGTCTTACATCGTTACCCAACAGCCCCAACACAGCGCAGTGACAACTCCGGCTACCGCGTCAATATCAGGCACGAGATCACCAGTCGCCAACACGCGGGTGTTACGTAAGCGCTGTTCCACTGACATCTTATATCTCAGTGTTATGCTCGTCTCAGCTAGGTGGTAGGCAAAATGCGGCTCAAGGGGCAGGAGCATAGCCCGACGCAGCAAAAAACAACTCTGTTGGGCCATGAGTCTCGACCTACTTATGGTACAGCGTGACATTCCCCTTCATGCATGTCTATATAAACTGACGACATAAACTGACGACATAAACTGACGACGAGAACAACAATTGTATGAGCAGAACAGACGAAGAGTGGTATGCAGAGCTTAGTGGACAGACCCCCGACACGGCGCTGGTGGATCTGCGCGAACTGCTATTGCGCGGTCTGCGTTTTGCACTCACCAGTTATCGCGTTACCGACACAGATCTGGAAGATTTTGTACAAGATGGATTGCTCAAGATCTTACACAATCTGTCATCTTACCGGCGCGAGGCCCGCTTCACCACCTGGGCGCAAAAAGTGTGTGTACGCGTCGCGCTCACCGAGTTGCGGCGGCGACGCTGGCGCGATGTGTCTCTCGAGGACCTTACGCAACACGACGAAATGTCCGACTTCACCCCAGATGCGCTCACCGACAAGAGACCGGATCCTGCCCAAGAAACTGCGTTACAGATGATGCTGGTGACTATCCAACGCATGATTGAGGAGGAACTGACCGATCTTCAGCGCACGGCGATGATGGCGGTCATGCAAGGCGGAATGCCTTTGCAAGAGGTCGCAGAACGAATGGGTACTAACCGCAACGCGCTCTACAAACTGCTCCACGATGGTCGCCAACGCCTCAAGGCCCGCATGATCCGCGAAGGTCTTGTTCCCCAAGAACTGCTGGCGATGTTTGAATAAACCAAGCGCCACGCGCTAGCAGCAAATTCATATATGTGGAATTTCTCACGGATTTCATTCTGTTTTCGGCACATTCTAGGTAATATACTTCACTCTCACTACGTCTAGATAAAATCTAGATAAAGTATTACTAGGAAGACCATCCTTATTTTGCAGTGGTTGCGTCCGATCGCCCATGACCCATTGCATACCGAAAACCGGCAACTGGCAAAGAGGAAAAACCGTGAATCTTCGTTACTTTTTCGTTTACGCTTGGCGCAGAATTATAAATTTCAAGAAAGCACCAGACCCACCGCGGTCAGCCGTGATGAAGGCAATGCTCATGGGACTGGCACATACCCAAGAACAAGAATTGAGTTGCGATGAGGTGTACGCCTTGCTGGATGTTTTTGCCGACAAGGTAAGCCAGGGCGAGGATGCCGCATCACTCCTACCGCTTCTCCAACATCACCTGGACATGTGCCCAGATTGCCGCGAAGAATTTCTTGCCCTACTCAACAGTATGCAGGCAACTGCGGCGAGCAATAGCAGCGCATAGCAAGGGAAAGTGCGGCTGTGCTTGTTATAAATTTTATGGTCAACAAGCAAAGCCAATGCACTGCAATTGACAAAGTGCATTGAGATACAAATGGGAGTCTCAGAATGTCATTGAACGAACGTAGCACAAGCCCACAACCGCAACCGACAACACTGACGCCGGAAGAACGGCGTAGCGTGTTGCGTGCGAATACAGAGCAATTGGTGCAATCCGGCGTCGCCGAGAAAGCATTAAAAGTAGGGGATCGCATACCAATGTTTGCCCTGCCGAATGCAGTGGGCAAGATTGTTTCTTCAGAAGAATTACTGAACAGAGGCCCGTTGGTCATCAGTTTCTATCGGGGGGCGTGGTGTCCCCATTGCAACCGCGAGCTACACGCGCTGCAAGAGGCACTGCCGCGTATGCACGAACTAGGCGCAGAACTCATAGCGATCTCACCCAATCTTCCCGACAAATCGTTGACCACAATTGAAAAGCATGCCCTCACTTTTGAAGTCTTAACTGATTTGCAAAACCGCATCGCCCGCCAATTCAGACTCGTCATCACCCTAAGTGAAGAGGTGCAGTTCCTCTATGCACAGATGGGCCACGACATTCCTGCCCACAACGACGACGATTCGTGGGAGTTACCCATTCCTGCTACCTATGTGATTGCGCCAAGCGGCGAGATTGTGTTTAGCTTTGTACATGCTGACTACGCCCTGCGGGCGCAACCAGAAGAGATCATCGCCGCGCTGGAAGCCATCAACGTATAAGATTTCTGAGGCGGTTGTGCAAATAATTCACGAACAAACAAAGTGGCAAGTGGCTGGCAACATCACCAGCTACTTGCCACTTTGTTTTACGAAAGGTTCTACTAAAGACAGTCCCCACCTTTCACCAACACCAGAGCACCTAACGTGCTAGGCTTCGAAGGTATTCGGGGCTAGAATGGGGGCGGGACAGTTGACGACAAAGCCATCGGGATGGCTGTCTGGCGTGCCAGACCACTCCTCCAACTCCCCAGATGTGATCAATTCGCGCACCTCAGCCGAGGATGTCAGCACACGCGCTTGGCTTTCATCTACCCAGGTCACCGTGTAATGATCCCAGAAGGGACTCCACGCGGGCTGACCAGCCTTGTTGTCAAAAATGGCAGGTTGAAAGCCCATTACACCAGGCCCCGGAATGCCATTGCCAAAGACCCAAATTTCATCAGTTCCACCCACTTCCTTCAACTGCTGAGTTGGAGAAGATGCCGGAATGTTCATCATGGGTGCCATCGGTGCGGCTCCCGTATCGGTCAGGATGTAGCGACTGCCGGGATAACACTGATGCAGTTTCATCGTCACCGTCATGTTGGCAGTATCAACTGGCTCGAACAACTGACCACCGGGCAACACGTCTGTAAGTTCCGCATCGACGCTCATGCCACCACCGGGCCACATGACAAAGGGATAGTTCACGAACACAGGCACATCCATAATATCAAGTGAGCCTGCATCTATTGCCGCCTCAATCGCTTCGACCGATGTTAGCTCCAGGCTGGCATCCCTCACCTCCATAACGGGCTTGCAGTGGAAGAGTGAGCTATAATTTTCGTCGCCGGGAATCCACTTGAACACGGCAGGTCGGCCATCCATGAACTGATACATGACATTCACGTTGTCGATAGACTGTGCGGTGTTAAGCAACGGTACATAGACCAGTCCCGTGTCTTGGGCTACCTGGGGGTCTGAAGCATCGGTGCGGATATAATAGACCGATTCGCCGTTGACAAGACCTTCGTGCACGCGGAACTGCACCTGACCATAGGGGCCTTCCCAGCCATCAGGGTCAAGCTTGTACTCGAGAACATCCTTGACTATCACCTCAACTTCACCGGCATCCACCGCGGGCGCTTGGGCTGGGGCCGCTGCTTCTGGGGCGGCAGTAGCTTCCGCTGCCGTAGTAGGCGCGGCAGCAGGTGCAACTGGAGCACAGGCGGCCAAGGCTAGAGCACTGCCAGCAGTCCCACTCCACAGCAGGAAGCGACGTCGGCTCATATTCCGTTGACTCACAAATTCAGTAGACATAGCGCATTCTCCTTTTGGATACATCAAGTTGGTTGGAAAAAAGAGTTAGGGTGCGCTATCCACACGAGGGAGTGCTGGGGCGGAAGTCATCGCAGCGTTGACAATTGTGACGTCTTATGCCAAGATGCTTTCCGCCATGTACACCATTTTCGAATGGATCGCGCATGGTCGCAGCAAATGCCCACGGAACCTTGGCGGGAGAAGTGGGCATTTGTTTGATCACGAATCAGCATAACGAAGTCGGCATGTATGGCGCGTAAGTGCGCCTACACAACTCATCCTTGTCAACGCCCCAAACGTTCCCAGAAATAACAGGTTAGTTGCAGGAGCCAATCCTACCATGGAGCCGATGAGTCACAGAGGTGTGATCTGGCTTGTCCTAGTGTAGGCACCCTTAGTGTAGGCACCCCTACTCGCAACTAAGCCGTATCATGGGAAACTGAGTTCAGGTGCAAGTTGACGCACTCTCATCGTGTCGGGCCAACGTAGCACAAAAGCTATCAA
>JBBQIG010000214.1:0-7896 GCA_038324715.1 Anaerolineae bacterium
GTCTAGCCTGTGTTGTCGCCACGCGGGAGGGCAGCTACACCCGCGCTTGCGTCCACGGGCCAGTCTTCTCACTAGATAAGATTGCCAGTTGATCGTGCTTCTAGCGCTAGCTGCAACTAGCTTAACGTCAGCGCGTTAGCAGATCCAACGGATTCATACGGCGGCCAAAATCACGAATCTCGAAATGTAAATGTGGACCGGAGCTATTTCCCGTAGAACCTACGGTACCAAGTACCTGCCCCTGCGCCACAACGTCGCCTTCCTTCACAAAAACCTCACTCAGGTGGCCATATAAGGTAATATAATCAATGTTGTGGTCAATCACAACAAACGTTCCATATCCCTGATTATTCCACCCCGCACGAATCACAACGCCACGGTCAGCCGACGTAACCAATGTGTTCAATGGAGCCGCAATGTCAATGGCCCGATGGTCTTCGCGATATCCCTGACTCATCCACCCATAAACAGGCCACATAAAATTGCCACTACCATAGGGCCAATCCTTTGGCATAGGCCCCATTACCGTAGATGGTCTAGCACGCGGCCCCCCAATCGCGTAGGCGGTCATTGGCGAAACGCTCAGCGGTTGCTCTAGCATAAAAGTTAAGAAGCCGCCTTCGGACGAACCATTGATCAGAGGCGGAATGCGTAAGTAGGAACCCTCGCCCAAAACAGCTTCACTGAGCGCACTGGCATCCAACTGATTCCATGCCACGTCGAAAATATCGCCAGGATCACGACCCGTTTTTGCAGCAACTTGTGCCAATGTCTCGTCCGCCTGCACTTGATAACAGATCCAGCCAATCGGTGGCACCTCCAGAACATCCTCAATCACCAATGGCTGCTCCATGCGAAAAGTCGGCGCAATGGCACAAGGCAACTCCTCTACATCCACGCCAACCTCCAGGGCGATCACCAACAATGTATCCCCAGGTTTCACAGTATACGTCGCAAACTGACCTGCATTTAGCATTCGAGGAGAGTCCCCAGCCAAGATCGGATCGGCTGAGTCGGGCTGAGGTGTAGGCGTTGGCGTGGGAAACAAGATCATCGTATAGGTTGCCGTCGGTGTAGCCACATCACCTGGTTGCACAATTTGAGCAAGCGAGGCGGCTTGGCTAGGTACAACAGACCAATCCAGTACCACAAGCCAACCAGCAAGAAACAATAGGCCAACCATAAAATATCGGCGCATCAACCTTCTCACTCTTCACCTATCGGCGTCACCCGCAACAGACGCCCTCCCTGACTATCCACCACCCAGATCGACCCGTCCACCGCCACTGCAATTCCCACAGGTTTGGCATCAGCAGCCTCAGCCACGCGTACATTCCAAACACGATCAATCGTGCCACTAGCATCAAGACGCACAATCCGTCCAGACTCTGGTTCAGTCATGTAAAGCAACCCAGCGTCATCAATCGCCAAATGTGCCCCATCAATTGCATTCGCTTGCAGAATCGGCAGGCTCGACACAAGATAGCCCGCCAGTCCAAAGCGATAAAGCATGTGCCTCCCCACGTCCGTCACATAGACACTCTGATCCGGCGCGACCACGACATCGACAGGCTGCATTGCTTGACCACCCGCCGCCATGGGTGGCAGAGCGATTTCATGCACAACCTCACCATTGGCATCAACCGCAGCTATCCGTTGCCCTGGCGTATTGGCGACCCACACGTCACCCGTGAGACTAGTCCCAATCCCGCGTGAACGCTCCACATACGCAGGCAGAACTGGAATTGACGTGACATCACCTGTGGCTGGGTCAACACGCAGCAACTGACCCGTTGCAGCATCCAGCACCACAAGTCGCCCATCAGCATCTGCCGTCAAATCGAATGGCTCTACCACCTCAAATTCGCCAAAGGGTACGGCTCGCACCTCACCTGTTGCACGCTCAATCGACACAACGCGGCCCCGTCCCGTCTCAGCCACATAAACAGTCTCACCAAGGACGGCTACGCCATGAGGTGCGACCAATCCCGATGCCACGACCTCGACGGTAGATGGATCCACTTGATCGTTCACCACGACGGTAGGGAGTTCAGTACCCAGTGCAACAAAGCGCGCTAAGTCGGTTACGTCCACCAGGTCATAATTCTCTTGCGGGGGATAGAGCAATTCAGTGGGAATCGCTCTATAAGATTGATCTACACCAGGGGGTCGCCACATCAAATTGATATAGGTATGATCTGTGCGATCAACGTAACGCACCACAATATCATGCAGCCCTGCCGTCAACGTCGCATCACCCTCCCCCATCTCATTGCGTACTTTGCTGGTGGCAATCTCAGTGCCATCAATTAACAAGACGGATTCGTCAATCGAACGTAATGCAAAATCAAAATCTCCAGCCTCTGGAATTGCGATTTTCCCCCGCCATTCCACACTGTAAGGCCGCGCCAGCGTAGGCACATGAAAATAGATCGAGAGGCGAGGATCAATTTGGGCAAAGGCAGGCTCCCCTTCCCAATTGCCATTGGCAAAATATTCACCCAACAGCCCATTGCTCTGCACAGGTGGCACATAAAGCGCCCAAGCTGGAATTGTTGCAGGAGGACCATATGGGGGTTGCCACGCCAACCGTACACGCCCCTCACCACCACCATCACCACTGGCACTGGCTCGGAAGTGGATCGTGTGGTTCCCTCGCGCCAGCACGATTCCGCCCACTAAGCCTTCCGGCTGGCTCGCATCCCCCTCCAGCACAACAGATTCACCAATCCGCAAAGTCACCTCGCCAGGTGCTTGAACGAAAAACTGGTAAGGCCCATAGGAATTGGTTGCCAGAACACCTTGCCATTCTGCCACAAAAGGGACTTCCACCGGCGCATCTGCAGGCCATTGAAAATCAATAGTCAGGTCTTTACGCACCTCTTCAACATCATCTTCAACACGACCATAAGTTCCTCGCAAACCCTGAACTGACTGCAAATCTTCTGGGCGTAGTTCTGTCACATAAACCACCGCAGGCCCGCCAAATTGAGGCCGAATCTCTTGAAAATTACCCGTCGCATAAATTCGCAGCGCCTCTTGATAAAGCTCCTGGCGTTCAGCATCCACCACCAACATCATACCCCCAGGCATCTCCCCCAGCAAGGGCAGCATGGCATTTGTCTCCACACGCTGGTAATCCACTCCGCCCGCCAAAAAGCGTACAGTGGGATGTCCATCAAAGAGCGAGATGACATACTTCTGTAGACCAGGGTCTGCCTCACGCAATACTTGTGCGGCAATCGTTTCAGGCGTAGAGTGTGCATTCCACGACGCAAAATCTCCAGCTTGCCGCACAAAGTAAGTGTGAAGGTTCAGCACACCCGCAGGCAATAGCAGCACTGCCCCTAAGATCCAAAGACCACCACTGGGGGCGTACCTTCCTGCACCACTCCGCCACTCTCGCGCCAATAGCGATACAGGCAATGCCGCACAAAGCAAGGCTGCGGGCAGTGAGCCAATCGTCCGCAACGACTGCGGTGCTTCAAAATCCAATGACAGAATTCCACCCAATAGACCAACAGCCAACCACACAGGTGCAATCAAGTAGCGTGGATCCACACCCCTGCGCAAACAGGTAGTCAACCCAACGATCATCAGCCCACCACTCACCCAGTCCAGCATTGGCTCGCCCGGTAAGTTATGGCGGCCATTCGGATCGCCTCGCACATTAAACATGAGTAGATGCTTGCTTGCATTAGAAAGGAGTGCCGGTAATCGTTCTTCTGGCGCTTTACCTGTAAACAACGATGTTGTCTGAACTCGGGAAAAGTAGCTTTCAGGCTTTGCCGTCACGTACTTGACCAGCGGGCCGATCACTAACAATACTGCCAAAACACCAATGGCGACGCCAGCCCAGAGCGTGCGCCAATTCGCCCGCTCTTGCCACGAGACCACCAGACCAAAAATCGCAAATGCAACCAAGAACAGTTGGAATGCGTAATAGAACGACATCCCCAATCCGACCGCTATTCCTGCCAGCGTAAAGTCCAACACCGACCCGCGACGCAAGCCACGCAAAAACCAAGCCAAAGCCAAAAGCTCAAACAGGGGCGTTGCACTATTATACATCCCTAAACGACTAAAAGTGATCGACCAACGGGCGACAGCAAACAGAAAAGCCCAGACCATCCCCGTACTGTGTCCATGCAATTCGCGCCCAGCCCAATACGCAGCCAATACAGTGGCAATCCCCATCATTGCGCTAATACTACGCACTGCTAAGGTTGTCTCGCCGAAGAGTTCAAATGCGCCAACAATTAGCCATAAATACTGCCCAACTGAATTAACGCCATCTGTAAAAATCGGTTGATAATCTACCTCCCGTACCATACGAAGCGCCTCCAGTCCATTGGCAGCCTCGTCATACCAAGTACCAAATGGCAAGGAACCCAGGTTAACCAGGCGCACGATTGCGCCTAATAACACGATCCCTACCAGAATCATGCTATTTGTCGCGGAAAGCATCCTCTGGGGTCGAAACTGCCATCTCTCCATTACGAGCGCAGCTAGCAATAGCAACCCAATGCTTGCCACATACCATTGCCAGTCAGCCACGGTCGGACGCTCAACATCCAGCGTCCGCCAGTTCCAAATACTTATCCCCACTGCCCCCAGCGCCAACGTACCGCCAAACCACCACCGCGGCACAATCAGACGAGAATGAGCGACCAGCGGTCTCTGTACATTGGGCACACGCTGCAAGAGCCACAGCCAGAGCATCAGTCCGCCGCCCACCAAAATCAACACATCCAGCCACAACGCTTCACGCACGCTCCGCATACCAACGATCACCATCACGAGCGCAACCAAACCCAAAACAAAGCTACGCAGGGTGGGGACCTGCTGCTGACTTACCAGCCGTCTCCCCCACCCTGCGAACAGATATCTTACTCTGCGGTTGACCAATGTTTCCTGCGCCTTCATCGATGATTGTACCAGATGATTAAAGGCGGCTCGTGCATGCAATCTTTGTCGCCAATGTACCAAATAACACTGTACCGAGTAACACGGCAACAAGTAACAAAGAAATCATTTATACCTAGGGAACAGCAGGAAAATCCATGACTCGTTGATTATCTGCATCCACCACCGACACGGTCTTGTTCTGTCCATTCCACGCAACGCCATTCGGCAATCCAAAGCGATTCATTTCAGTGCCATAGCTCCCGAAGGTAGCTTTTACCCCACCAGCACTGTTATAAACCAATACCCGGAAATTTTCTGGATCAGAGGCATAAACATCACCATTCCCCGCCACCGTCACATAGGGTTTATGATACAGATGCTGGCTCCCCCAACTGGGGACAGGCCATTCAGCCAACGGTTGCAGATTGGCGTCGAATTTTTGAATACGTCGGTTCCACGCATCAGCTACATAAACGGAGCCATCGCGCGGGTCAACACCAACCGAAGTTGGTTCCTCAAAATTACCAAGTCGAACGCCACCACCACCGATCTGATTAACAAACTCACCTGTTGGCGTAAACTGAAGGATACGCTTATTGCCCGTATCAGCAACCAAGAGGTAGCCAGAACTATCAATCGCAATGCCACGTGGGCCAAAGAGTGAGAGCGGATCACCCAATGTACCATTGGTCGTGTTGAAAATGCCCCACTTACGGACAAAATTTCCGGCGCTATCAAAGACCTGGATGCGCCCGTTCCATGTGTCAGCAACGAAGATCATCCCCTCCGCATCTACCACAACGCCCCAAGGCTCTTGGAACTGACCATCGCCCAGTTCCAATGGCCCGCTACCATCGGGATCAACACAACCGCTCGCAGCACCTTCAGCCACACGACAAAGACTACCAAATTCCTGCACAAGCTGACTATTAGCATCAATTACCAGCACCCGATGGTTGCCAGTATCCGCAATCACGCGCTCGCCTGTGGGTGAAATGGCAACTGCTCGTGGGGTTATAAGGGGCATGCCACCTTGTACACCACCGACCACGGCGACAGCTTCAAGCTCAATCGCTCGTTGCCGCAACAACTCCTCTTGCGCGTTCGAAACTGATTCCACAGGTGTAACATTCAGGTTCCATATCTGCTCTGCAATATCACTGCGCACATACATCTCAAACTCGTGACGATTAGGCCACTTCGTCAAGTCGCGCGGCTTTGTCGGATCCTCGCTGTCAACGTAGCGTCGGAACAAGAAAATATCAAAGATGCGCTTCATCTTCTCGGCATCAGTAATCGTCGACACAAATCGATCCAAGGTCAGATCGAAATAGCCTTGATCCGGCCACCAAACCAGACGATAGGTTCGCTTCACATAGTCGCGTGTAACATACGGACGCACCGCCTCATAGTTCTTCGGCCCCACAATCACCACGGGCGCGCTCATAACATCTGCATTCGGACTGCTGCCATAAAAGCGCGAATTCGGGTAGAGCCGCATATACCAACTCAAAGGCCATGACGTATCATCATCATAAGCCACCACGACATTACGCTCACCCACGGTGCGCTCACTGATCAGGTCAAGCTCCGACAATAGGCGCTTGATATCGGGTGTGGCATGGGCATAGACCAAATACTCAGTCGCCATGTCATAGTTGATGTAATTCAGCATGTAGGTAAAGCGCACGGTCAGCGCCAGCAAAATTGCTACAAACCCCACGCCACAAACGCGCGCGGCTGCCCCAAGCCCAACTCGTCGCACACCCACCCAAAGGGCATAGCCCACGCCCACAAGCGCCGCCAGTGCCAGCAACCATTGCATGGTACCAGCCAAAGCATCAACACCTCGCCCTTGAAATGGCGAATTGCCAATGAGCAGCGCCACCAAAAAGATCAACGCCACAGGGACACCAATTAGCCAAAGTGCGCCTTGCCGACGTGACTCTGTCCACGGAATCTTGCGAACAAAGTAGCCGAACCACCAACCACCAAGGACGCACATCGGCAGCGCCATATGCGTCAACAGCCAAGGCATCTTCTCACCAGCAGCCGTATACCCAATCCATGTGCCGAACATCCACCAAATCACCAAGATCACAAAGTAAGTCCGGTTGCGACGAAGCAGGTCAAACCGCCCCGGTTGAGTAGCAGCTAGCTCCACCGGCAGATCCTCTGGTGGCACGGGGTCCCAATCGACACGGCGGCGCAACCAGTAGATAGTCGCCGACACGGCCCCAATCGAGAGAATCATCGGCAAGAACTCGTACAATGACCCTAGCATCAAGTAATAATAGGGGGGCTGATTGCCACGCTGCACCTCATGTTGTGCCAGCCAGTATCCCAAGCTGCCCACAATTCCCGTCGCCAATCCATTGCGTGTATTGGTAAGAAACGTGGTAAAGAACAAAACTTGGATAAGCCAAAAGGCCCCCATCAACTGTGCCCAGCCAACAAAGGAGAGCATTGATGCACCATCTGCTCTCTCATCAGCTCTGTCAGTTGGGGTGACATCTGCTGCGCCATCTACGCCATCCGCCTGTGGACGCATCCCAAACCAATAAAACGCAATGGCAACCGCAATCACCGTCATAACGAGAATTAATCCCGCCGACCGCAGTAGGTCGGTATTACTGGCATACGCCATAGCATCCCAACCCAGCGCCAGATGCAAAACGGGAGACAAGAAAGGCAGTACCAGCGTTGCCATCAAAACCGCCAAGACTGCGGATTCATTGCGACGCAGCTTGCGCCACCCTTCAGCACCAAGCCACATCCCCAGCAGCACCAGCATTCCAAGCACGCCCGCCGCTGCACAAATCAAGCCAACAAGTGTTTGACCCGTTTCAAAGAACCAAAAGCCAATGCCAACGCCAAACAGTGCCGGTGCAACCGCAATAAACAGGCGTCCCTTGACAATCTGCCACAATGCCAATCCCGAGAAGAAAATTCCCAGCAGCGCACCGTGAATAAAGGCATTTTCCATAG
>JBBQIG010000215.1:0-7895 GCA_038324715.1 Anaerolineae bacterium
GAACACAATTGTAGCCATACATGCCATAAGATGCTCGCGCGTTCTTGCGAAAATCGGCCTCCCCTTGTACAGTCACACCTATGCAAGAACGCTTTGAATGGTTGGAACTTCCCGACCTCACTACGAAGACAAAAACTGAGAAGAATAAAGGCCCAGCCACCATCATCGGCAAACGCTGCCCAGAGTGTGGCTGGCTGGACGACGAAGTCGCGACCCGTTGTTTTCGCTGTGGCTATCGCTACAACGTAGACCGCAACCTCACAGGCCGCATTGCCGAGCTGGGTGTTACCCTCCCCCCGCGCCTGATTGAGACTGAACAAAATTTAGAAACCTTTTTTCGGATTCATGGTCGCGTACGTCCACCCGAACCGCTGGGCCTCTATCGGCTGCGTCTTGAAGCCGAAAATTTACGGCTTAGTCGTGGCTTTGATCAACTGATCTGTTTAGAAGAACTCGATTTGGAACATTACGAACACCAAATCCAGACCGCGATCCGCGCCTTGCACCAAATGCGTGGGCGCGCCCTTCTGGCGGACGAGGTGGGTTTAGGCAAAACCATCGAAGCAGGTATCATTACCAAAGAGCTTATACAGCGCGGCCTTGTCCACAGCGTCCTGGTGCTCACGCCCGCCTCACTCACCGAGCAGTGGCGTGAAGAGCTTTCCAACAAATTCCATGAAGAATTTACCGTCATGGATCGACCCAGCCAATGGGAGGAAATGAGCGAAGCGCCTGAAGGTCGCTGGATTGTTTCACTGGATCGCGCCAAACTCAAGCAACACAGCGAGGCAATTCTCGCCCGCGACTATGACCTGCTCATCGTGGACGAAGCACACAAGCTCAAGAACCGCAGCACGTTGGCGTGGAAATTTGTCAACCAAATCCGCAAACGCTATGTGCTGATGCTCACCGCCACGCCTGTGCAAAACGATCTCATGGAGCTATACAGTCTCATCACCATTCTGGCACCAGGCCAATTGGGGACTGTACGCGCCTTTCGCAATCATTTCTTGGATGGAGCCGACGAACGCCGTCCCAAGAATACTGCTTCTTTGCGGCGGCTGCTCAACGATGTGATGATCCGCAATCGACGCAGCAAGGTGGACATTAGCTTCCCCAAGCGACGCGCGGCAATCTATCACCTGACCCTTAGCGAGCCTGAATGGCAGTTGTATGCCGATGTCACCGACTACATCCGTCGCCGCTTTCAAGATGCCGACAGCAATAAATATTTGCGCCTAACGCTTCTCACTCTCCAGCGCGAACTCAGTAGCAGCCCACAAGCCCTTGCCGCGACCTTACGCAAAATGGTCGTGGACATCGCCCACACAGACCGCACCCGCGACGAGTTGCGCCATTTCCTAGAGTTGGCGGAGTCCATTCCTGTGGGTCGCAAACTCAGTGCCGTGCGTGAAATTCTGCAGAAATTCCCCGGCAAGTTCCTGATCTTCACCGAATATCGAGAGACCCTAGAAGCGATTACGCGCCAGATAGAGGAGTGGGGCATTAGCGTTGTTGGCTTCCACGGCGGGCTGGATATTCGTCAAAAGGAAGCCGCTGTGAAATCCTTCCGCGGCGATGAGGAGACTGGTGACCCAGGCGTGCGCGTTATGGTCAGCACAGAAAGTGGTGCCGAAGGGCGCAATCTCCAATTCTGCCACCAGTTGATCAACTACGATCTACCTTGGAACCCTATGCGTGTCGAACAACGCATTGGACGCTTGCATCGCTTGGGTCAAGCCAATGATGTTACTATCTTCAATTTGAGTTGCAACGAAACCATTGAAGCCCATCTCATCGAGCTTCTAGCGCGCAAAATCCGCATGTTTGAGTTAGTCATCGGCGAGCTTGATCTTATCCTCGGCAACATGGAAGGCACTAAATCTTTTGAAGATTTGCTCCGTGCCGCCTGGGAAACCAGTCGCAGTCACGACGACTTGGCTGAACGCATTGAGGGCATCGGCGATCTCCTCGTGCGCGCTCGCCGTGACTATGACCAGGTGCGCGCAGCCAATGCCCTACTTGATGACGCCATAGAAACATCCTAACCCATCTCTTAGCCTTCATTCCATGATATGAGCCAGAGCGAATCTATGAATCTGCTACAGACTTTGCACGAAGACGCCCAAGCACTCTCCGATCAACTAGTGGCGTGGCGTCGTGATTTTCACATGCACCCCGAACTTGGCTTTCATGAAGTGCGTACCGCCGGGATTGTTGCCGATCATTTGCATGCGCTAGGTCTCGAAGTGAGTACAGGCGTTGGCAAGACTGGCGTAGTGGCAGTGGTGGAGGGCGACAACACGCAACCCGACGCGCCCACCGTGCTTCTGCGCTTCGATATGGATGCGCTTCCCATCCACGAACAGACGGGGCTACCCTTTGCTTCCCACAACGAAGGCGTTATGCACGCCTGTGGGCATGACGGTCATACCGCAATTGGCATGGGTGTGGCGCAACTGCTCGTCAAACATCGCCAGCACTTGCCGGGTCGTGTAAAACTGGTCTTTCAGCCTGCCGAAGAAGGTTTGGGTGGAGCCGGGGCAATGATACGCGATGGCGTTATGAATGATCCCACGCCCAACAGCGCCTTTGGACTCCATCTCTGGAGTCGCCTGCCCCTTAATCAAGTAGTGGTTCAAACCGGGCCTCTCTGGGCAAGCGCAGGTATCTTTGAAATGGTCATACATGGGCGCGGTGGACATGGTGCCATGCCCCACGAAACCATAGACGCCACCCTAGTTGCGTCGCAAATTGTAGTAGCGTGGCAAAGCATTGTTGCGCGCAATATCGACCCCGCACAAACTGCCGTCCTCAGCGTGGGCACGCTGCATAGCGGCGATCTCTATAATGTAATCTCTGGCGAAGCCAAACTGAGCGGCACAATTCGCACCTTTGATCCCGGTGTTGAAAAGCTGCTCAAGCAACGTATGCAAGAAATGGCTGAGTCCATCTGCCAAGCCTATGGCGCAACCTGTGAATTGACTCACACGGTCTCCATTCCCGCTGTCATCAATTCCGCAGCCGGTGCAACCCTGATGGGTGAGGTTGCAGAAACCATTGTTGGCGCAGATCAAGTGGCGCAAGTCACCCCAATGATGGTGGGCGAAGACGTATCAGAATTTCTAAATCGCGCACCGGGCTGCTTTATTCTCTTGGGCGCTGCCGCGCCCGACAAACCAATGCCCAGTCCCCATCACAATCCCACCTTCGACTTCGACGAGCGCATGCTCTCCACGGGTGTGGCACTACTCGCAGGGGTTGCAGCACAGTATCTAGCGCAACATAACCCTCCGAAGTAATCAAATTACAGCAAGCCAACCGCACAAAATCAAAGCACAAAGGAGTGCTACCTCTCATGTCCAACTACTTCATTCAGCCGCTTGACTATGCACAGGCAAATCCAGAGAAGGCGCATAAGCACACCTTTTTGGAAACATCCCGCCTACTCACCGGGCTTAATTCGCTTGCACCGGGCCAAACGCAAGCCATCCATGATCACAGCGATCAAGATAAATTCTACTTGGTGCTCGCGGGTACGGGGCATTTCACTGTCGGCGACAGCACCCAAGCCTGTGGCCCAGGGATGCTCATTTTAGCCCCCGCCGGGATCAGACATGGCGTTGAAAATCAGTCCAACGACCTGCTGACATTTCTTACAGTAATTGCGCCATGGCACTAATCATCCAAACCTTCTCATATAGGCTCATCTTGTGGCAATTTCTTTAGTGGATATTGAGTGTGACACCCCTGCCAAAATTGACTTCTGAACACTTTTATGGTATCATCCGATTATTCATATTAATCAGATGATTCGTTTTAAGGATGCGTGAATGCTTGCGAGACAACTCGATTCCGAATTCCTAAGTTATGTGATCGACCCTAGATTTGAAGCTGGTGATCGCCTGCCTTCATTGACCGATCTTAGCCAAGAGATTGGCATAAGTGTTGGCAAGCTGCGTGAACAGCTAGAAGTAGCACGTATGTTGGGTTTGGTCGAAGCAAGCCCGCGCCGCGGCATCACCCGCACTGAATACAGCTTTCTGCCCCCCGTGCGCTTAAGCCTGCTCACTGCGTTGGCAATGGACCGTCATGCATTTGATCTTTTTAGCGGATTGCGTGTCCATTTGGAAACAGCGTATTGGGAGGAAGCGGTGGCATTGCTCACCGACCAAGACCACGAAAAGTTAAAGAGCTTGGTGGCGGCGGCAAAAACAAAGCTTCACCAACAACGTGTCCAAATTCCCTTTCCAGAGCATCGAGAGCTCCACCTAACCATCTTTAGGCGGCTAAACAATCCCTTTGTGGTCGGGCTGCTTGAAGCTTATTGGGATGCCTATGAAGCTGTAGAGTTGAATACCTATGCCGACTTTTTCTATCTTCAGCAGGTGTGGGATTATCATGAGCGTATCGTAAATTCAATCGTCTCTGGCGATGCGGTACATAGTAAACAATTGCTCATTGAACACATGCAACTGTTGAGCCAACGGGGCATATCTATCGAATCACGAATGCTCGAGCCAGAAGTTGCGACGTAACAGTTTGTACGTTTTGGAGATTGTTCTTTTTAGGCAAGAACAAGTCTGAACATCGCAAGTTTAGCATTGCTTCGTTACCGAGATAGATTGCACACTTAGAGCGATTACCGCGAAAAGTTTTGCGCGTTTTTACGAGGAACCAAGGCGTTTCCCCTTTATAAACCGGAGGAAAGTTATGAGTGTTTTCGTTGCAGAGGCCCAATCCGAAGCTGAACAGCAGCTACGCCGGGTCAATGATTTTAACATCAACGTTGCCACAATCAATGGCTCTGGTAGCCAAACAAGCAACTCGGTGTTACTTCGCTCATTATTCAAGATGGGCATTCCGATCACGGGCAAAAATCTGTTTCCCAGCAACATTCAGGGGCTGCCCACTTGGTACAATGTTCGCCTAAGCAAAGATGGCTATCTGGCGCGCCGCGATGGGATCGAAGTTGTGGTCTGTATGAACCCATCGACCGTTGCCGAAGATATGCAAGAAGTCGCTGAAGGGGGCATCGTGCTCTATGATGACTCCCTGCCCATTGCCGCTCGGCGCAAGGATGTTACCTATATCCCCATGCCCATCAAAGATCTAGTCAAAGCAGCAGAGTTGCCCTTTAATCTGAGGGATTACGTAGCCAACATGATCTATGTCGGCTATTTAACCTACTTGCTTGACATTGACATGGATGAAATTAAAGCAGCACTGGAATGGAACTTTGGCGGCAAGCGCAAGCCCATTGAACTCAACTTCAGTATGGTCGAGCGCGGCTACAACCATGCCAAAGAGAATGTCGTCAACACCCAGCCCTATCGTGTCGAGCGCATGACTGGCTTCAACGAAGGCAAAATTTTGGTGGATGGCAACACCGCCGCTGGCTTGGGCGCACTCTACCACGGCGTGCAATTTGTCTCTTGGTATCCCATTACGCCCTCCTCCTCAGTAGCCGACGCCATTAACGAATATGCACCGTCACTACGCACCGATCCAGAGACTGGCAAGGCGACCTATGCCATTATCCAGGCTGAAGACGAATTGGCTGCAATCGGCATGGTGATTGGTGCAAGTTGGGCTGGCGCACGCGCCATGACCTCCACCAGTGGCCCTGGCATCAGCCTCATGTCCGAATTTGTGGGTCTCGCCTATTTTGCCGAGGTACCTGCGGTCATTTGGGACATTCAGCGCATGGGCCCCAGCACAGGTTTGCCCACCCGCACCAGCCAAGGTGATATTCTAAGCACCTACTACCTCAGTCATGGTGATACCCGCCATATTCTTCTCTTCCCAGCAACGCCGAAAGAATGTTTTGAATTTGCAGGGACAGCCTTTGACTTGGCAGAACGCTTCCAAACCCCAGTCTTTGTCCTCAGCGATTTAGATCTTGGGATGAACTACTGGATCTCTGACCAGTTTGAGTATCCAGAGAAGCCTTTGGATCGCGGCAAGGTGCTAAGTGCCGAAGATTTAGAGAAGTTGGGCGGCAGTTGGGGCCGCTATAAGGATGTGGACGGCGACGGCATTCCCTACCGCACCATCCCAGGCAACACGCACAAGATGGCCTCTTATTTCACACGCGGCACCGGTCACAATGAATATGCTGGCTATAGCGAACGACCCGACGATTGGGAGAACAACCTGATCCGTCTCCATCGCAAGTTTGAAACTGCGCGTGAGCATGTCCCAGCCCCCATTATCGACAAGGTGGAAGGGGCCAGGGTCGGCATCATTAGCTTGGGCAGCAACGATCCAGCCATTCTCGAAGCACGCGACCGCTTGACGGGTGCGGGTGTGGAAACAAGCTATCTCCGCTTGCGTGCCTTGCCATTAGCGGCAAGTGTCAAAGAGTTCATTGCCCAGCACGACCATATCTTTGTGGTTGAGAACAATTTTGATGGTCAGCTCTACAAGATTCTAGTCAGTGCTGCACCCACGTCTGCACCCAAGATGGTATCAACCGCTCGCTGTAACGGTATGCCACTCTCCGCCCGCTGGATCACAGACAACATTATGGGACATCTGGGATAATCGAGCGGGGCTAAACACCACGCATCCTGTCACAGGACAGCGCGATCGCATGGTTTGTCACGTGATCGGCGAAAGCAATTTACTGGAATAATTTGCGAAATTAAGGTTGTTTGGAAGTGGCATCAAGCTGACGTTTGCCTTCAAACAGAGCTAGGTATAGAAGAGGAAAGACAATGGAAACTGTCAAGAAGTCTGCACCAGCGCCCCGCGCCCCAAAAGTCAACGCGCTAGGGCTAGATAAGACCGAGTACCGTGGCAAGCCATCCACCCTGTGCAAAGGCTGTGGTCACGATAGCGTTAGTCAACGTATTATCAGTGCCGTTTGGGAACTAGGCCTTGATCAAACCCAAGTGGTCAAGTTCAGTGGCATCGGTTGCAGCAGCAAGACCCCAGCCTACTTCCTGGGCTACAGTCACGGCTTCAACTCAGTTCATGGTCGTATGCCTTCGGTAGCAACTGGAGCCTTAGCTGCCAACCGCAGCCTGCATGCAGTCAGTATTAGTGGTGATGGCGACACGGCCTCTATTGGGCTGGGTCAGTTCAAACATGCCATGCGCCGCAATGTGCCAATGGTCTACATTGTGGAAAACAATGGCGTCTATGGATTGACCAAAGGCCAATTCAGCGCCACTGCCGACATGGGACAACAATTGAAGTATGCGGGTCTCAACGAAATGCAACCGCTCGATCTCTGTCTTGAAGCCCTAGCTGCCAATGCTACCTTCGTTGCCCGCAGCTTTGCTGGCGATGCCAAGCAGGTAGAGACATTGCTCAAGGCGGCCCTGAGCCACCGCGGCATCGCTTTTCTCGACATCATCAGCCCATGCGTGACCTTCAACAATCACGATACCTCGACCAAGAGTTACACATGGGGCAAAGAAAATCAGGTCTCTCTGCAAGAGCTGAATTTCGTGCCCAAGCTTGAGGAGATTGAGATTGACGAGTATGACGACGAGACAGAAGTGCAAATGCACGACGGCTCGTGGATTGTACTCAAGAAATTGGAAGAGTCCTATGATGCCACGGATCGCGATGCTGCATTCCGCGTGTTGCAGAACAGTCGCGATGATCAGAAGTTCCTTACAGGCATCTTCTACATCAACGAAGATCAACCTGATCTCAATGAGTTGCTGCACACAGTTGACGAACCGCTGGTGAGCCTGCCAGAGAGCAAGCTTGTTCCCAGCCGTGAGTCCCTTGAGAAGATCATGGCGAGCCTCTAAGTTCGCAGTGTGATGAGATAGAAATTATGAACCTTACTTGATCTCTTACTCACGTTCAACTGGGTAAGAGATCAAGTAAGGCAGTTGTGCTAGAGTAAGCAGTGGCGCAACAAGTTCAACATCTAA
>JBBQIG010000216.1:0-7862 GCA_038324715.1 Anaerolineae bacterium
ATGCTCATGCTATGATCTGCTCAAGTGGTTTGACCAATTTAAGTTTCCTGTTTTGTGCTTCTTATGTTTTGTGCTTCCTACACCATCTAATCAACTGATGAAGGTTTGGGCATGGCAGTGATGAATAGGCACAGCGAACATGAAAATGGCAATAAGATCACCTCAAAGAGCGTCTCGAACAGAAGCTCATCATCGCATCCTCACCAAATGACAAAGCACCCATCCAAGCAGTACCGCAATTGACGACCTGGCAGCAAAGCGAACATATAAAGCCGCGCTGGCTCATGTAACTCCATTGAAGACCTTGTTCCGCAACTGTTCTTTCTAGAGCGCAATTTCCTCTAGTGCGGTCAGACAAGATGTAACAACCATCTATCCTTCATCGCTCGAATATATTCTCTAGTCCATCCCTTTCACACATCCACCTTGCTAATTCATAACCAACGTTCGAAATAGGGTAATCCCCCGCAAGTTCAGCGTGGCTCGATGTTCATCTACTTACTTCATCTATTTACGTTGTGTTGCCACTCTGGTCTTTTGTCGGGGTGAGCATCACACACTTTAGGCGGTTTCAACATTCAAAGGAGGAGTACCCATGGCGGAACAGCATTCAACCAGCGTTTTGCGACGTCCTTTTAGTCGTCGTCAGTTCATGGCATTAGCGGGCACTGTCACCGGCGGTGCTTTCTTGGCTGCTTGTGCAGCGCCGGCTGCTGTGCCACAATCGTCCACTACGGGCGCGGCTGCCGCGCCCGTCACCGTTTCCCACTGGCTTTACTCTCTCCTGCCGCTTGACCGCGACACGTTAACAAGCGTTCCGGCGGATCGGACGGAGAATGTTGTCAATTACTTTGATTGGAGTGCAGAGGAATATAAGGAGATCGAGCCTAATACCGAGGTGCAGATCGAATATCTACCTCATGATCAAAGCTGGTTTGCGAAGCTCGACGCCTCACTCGTGGCGGGTACGCCGCCGGATGTGGTGCAGGGGCCTGTTTCGGAGTTGGCTAAGTATGTGCCGTTGGGTGCGCTCTCGCCAATCAACGACTATATCACACAGGAGATGCAGGATGACCTCCACCCGGCAGTCGTTGCAGAGACGAGTTTTGATGGTCAACAATACCTTTGGCCTTGGCGTCTCTCCTTTGGTGGCGGCATCGCGATCAACGCTGGCATGTGGGAGGCAAATGGAGTTAGCGACCTACTCCCCTCTGGTGAGACACGTCGTTGGCTGATGGATGAGTTCCTTGAAGCAGCCAAGGCCAATACGACAGAGGACGTGTACGGAACTGTTTTGTGTACCGACATTCACTACCAGATTACGCAGTTCATGTTCGGTTTCGGTGCCCGCCTCTTCAATGAGGACGAGACTGAGGTGATCATGAACAGCCCTGAGGGGGTCGAGGGGCTACAGTGGCTGATCGATCTGGAGAATGTACACAAGGTAGCTGTCCCAGGTACGGCAATTCGTAAGGCACAAGAAGCCGGTCAACTCTTTACGGAAGGCCGGGCTGCCACATTCCCTTCGCAGGGCGCAGGCAAAACACCGCCAGAGTTTGTTGATAACGAGGAGTTCAATTGGTTCTGGGCACCGCCGCCGAATGTTCCAGGCCAAGAACCCGCTGTGATGACCAATATCCATGGTCACTACGTCTTCCAGCAGCAAGATGCCAATCGCACCGACGCTGCACAACGCTGGACGCAATTCTTGGTCAGACCCGAGGCGCTCCAGATGACCCTTGATCTGTTTGGTATGCCGCCAGCCTTGCAGTCGCTGTGGGGTGAGATTGAAGATGAGAATATGAAAGTCGGTCTAAGATTCACAGACATGATGGTGACTTTTGGTCGACGAGCAAGCGCCGCAGCGATCACCTTCTCGCTTGCACCCCGCATGTTGGAGGCGGCATTCAGTGGGCAACTGACGCCACAGGAGGCGCTTGACGAATTTGCCTCCGAAGGTAATAAACTGATCGCAGAGGCGATAGCCGATGCTTGATCTGGTTCGCTTCCTCGGCATCTATCTACGGGCACTGCTGCACTGTACTCGTAGGTAGATGCTGGTGGAGCGTTTGGTGTAACCGAAACATCATAACATCCTCTCCGGCTTGTGATTGGCGTACCATGCCGCCGGTCACAGGCCGGGGGTGGGCTCAATTGCCCGCGCAAACCGGCGTCCCCACTACAATCCTCAGGAGGAAATATGGCGCAACGACTGCTCAGCAGGCGAGCAAGAGGTATATTTTGGGGCTACTTTTTTATATTTCCCAGCCTCTTGGCGTTCCTCATCTTCTCGCTCTATCCGATGTTGGACTCAATCATCCTAAGTTTTCAAAGATTGAGGCTGACTGGACGGGAGTGGGTCGGCATCCAGAACTATCTGCGTCTGCTGGACGAACCAGCATTTTTCAGAATTCTCTCCAACACGTTCCTCTATGCGGTGTTAATTGTGCCGTTTGGTGTGCTGCTGTCACTGACCATGGCGGCACTGATCTTTCGGCTGCCGTCAACCGCACAGACCTTCTATAAGTCGGCCTTTTACTTGCCTGTTGTGACCTCCGGTGTGGTGCTGAGTGTCGTTTGGCTCTATCTGTACGATCCAGCTTTTGGCCTACTGAACTACCTGCTGGGTATGGTGGGGATTGAGCCAGTGCTCTGGCTTGCTGATCCCACATTCAGTTTGCTCAGTATCGTCATCATGTACCACGCATCCCACTGGGGTGGCTCGATTATTCTGCTCACCGCCTCTATGGGCGGCATTCCCAAGGAACTGTATGAGGCCGCATCAATTGAAGGCGCGTCAATTCTGCGCCAGGTGATCTCGATCACGGTGCCGCTGTTGAAGCCAGCCCTTACCTATGTCTCAATCCTCGGTACTATTGCTTCGCTCCAGATTTTCACAGAGATCTTCGTGATGACGCGCGGCGGGCCAAACTTTGCCACGACCAACTTGGTCTTTTCTATTTACGAATATGGCTTTATCCGCTTTGACTTTGGGCGCGCATCTGCGGTGGCAATCATACTTCTTGTCGTGACCATCGCACTTGCCATTGTACAGTTCCGTGTCATGCGTACCAATGTTGAATACTAGGCCGAGTACTAGGCCGTAATACTAGAAAGGCAGCCAAGTGTCAAGCAGCGCCGCTTTAGTGCCAGCACCCGTTCGGACCAAGAGCTTGTTTGCGCGTCTTACGCGCGGATGGCGAGAAGCCAGCCCAGGCGAGCGCATCTTCATGGTCAGCGCCTATATCATCCTCACCGGTTGGGCAGTCGTTAGCATTTTCCCGCTCTACTGGATGGTGACGACTGCACTGAAACCTCCGACTGTGGTCATGAGCCTGCCACCTGAGTGGATTCCAACGAGCGTATCCCTGAGTAACTTTCGCGAGGCGTTTGCCAATTCGCCCGTAGCACGCTGGACAATCAACAGCCTTGTGATTGCCCTGGCGGTTACCGCTTTTCAACTTCTCTTTGCGACCATGGCGGGCTATAGCTTTGCCAAGAAAAGCTTTCCAGGGCGCGAAGTACTCTTCTGGATTTATGTCAGTTCGATGATGATTCCAGGCTTTGCCCTGATCGTGCCGCTCTTCACACTGATGACGCGCCTCGGGCTGGTTAACAGCTACCTCGGCCTCATCGCGCCCGGTCTCTCTGCGCCATTCGGCGTATTCCTGATGCGCCAGTTCATTCAGACACTCCCGACTGAACTGATCGAAGCGGCTACAATCGACGGCTGTTCGGAACTCGGGATCTTTAGACATATTATCCTCCCCTTGTCGAAGCCGGGATTGGCCGTACTGGGCATCTTTGTTTTCATGGGTCAGTGGAATTCCTTTCTTTGGCCGTTGATTGTCGTAAGTTCATCCGAAATGATGACGCTGACGGTGGGCTTCGCGCTGCTTGCCAACAGAGAATTGCGTGTGAACTATGGCGCACTGATGGCTGCTGGTACTTACATGGCCCTGGCACAAGTGATTGTCTTCTTCTCTTTTCAGGGCTACTTTGTGCAAGGGATTACGGTGGGCGGCGTCAAGGGATGAGTTTGAACGCAAACTAGGTCACTCCGCTAGAAGATGCCTCATCGCAGACTCCTCGGAATGACGTTGTGGTATGAGTTTTTATGGGTGGTTTCAATATTATCTGAAAAATCTGCTATCAACAGAGAGGATTGCACATGAGCTTCCCTTACTTGGGGGTTCAATATCGACCGTCGGTCACAGGGCGTCAGGGGATGGTTTCATCGGCGCACCCGCTGGCGTCGGTGGCGGGACTGCGTACATTGATGGAAGGGGGCAACGCCATTGATGCCGCCGTCACGGTTGCCTCCTGCCTGGGTGCTACGGAAATGGGTCTTTCCGGCATCGGTGGGGTCGGCTGGATGCAGATCTACCATGCCAAGACCAATACCCACACCTGTATTGACTATCAGGGTTGGAGTCCATACGCAGCCGAACGCAGCGTCTTTGAAGGCGTAGAGCAACTCCAACGCGGCATCAAGTCATTGATGGTGCCTGGTTCACCGGCGGGTTGGTGTGCAGCACTAGAGCGTTTTGGGACGATGGATCGTGCCAACGTCTTCAAGCACGTGATCGAGATTTGCGAAGAGGGGCACCCAGTCACTGTGCATGCCGCCAACATCGTCAATACCTACGAGCCTTGGCTGCGCGATTATCCCTCGTCGATGGCATTCTTCTTCCCCGATGGCAATCCGATGCGACCTGGTCAACTGCATAAGCAACCCGACCTCGCCCGCACTTTCCGTGCGCTCGTGGAGGTGGGGCCGGATGTCTATTACAAAGGTGAGATCGCAGACGCGATCGTCAACTTCTGCCAGGAGAATGGGGGGTTGCTGACCAAAAAGGATCTTGCTGACCTAACCGTTGAATGGGTTGACCCCATCAGTATCCGCTATCGAGATTTCACCGTTTATGGGCCTCCCCCGCCTTCGAGCGCGATGCAATGGCTGCAAACACTGAAACTGCTTGAAGGCTTCGACATTGCAAGTATGGGGCATAACTCGGTTGACCATCTGCATACCTTGATTGAGCTAGAGAAGCTAGCCATTGCGGATCGCATCCATTACAACGTCCGACCCGGTGCGCCGATGGATCGCCTGCTCTCCGAAGAGTATTGCAAGCAGCGGCGCAAACTGGTCGATCCAAAGAGAGCCGCACGAATCACCGGCGCGCGCTATGCCGACACAATGGAGGTCAACAACGTCAAACCCGGTGATGCAGGGATGCGCGAGAGTACAACGCACTTCAATGTTGTGGACGCTGAAGGCAATGCTGTCTCTGGCACGCAAAGTCTCGGCGGCTTCGGCTCCGGTGTGGTTGTGCCTGGCACTGGCATTTTGCTCAATGATTTTCTCTATTGGTTCGATCTTGCTCCTGATAGCCCGAACGTGATCGCACCCCACAAGAAAGTCGAAATGTGCCTCTCTCCAGGCATGATCTGGCTGAATGAGAAGGTCTTCGCCTGTATGGGGACGCCGGGGAGTCACGGCATTATGGAGACAACGCCACAGTTCATGTCGAATCTGATGGATTTCAAGATGAGTGTGCAGGCGGCAATTGAAGCGCCACGCGTGCGCCCTTTGGAGGCGAATCACGTGATTGCAGAAGGGCGCATCAGCAAGGAAGTCATTGAGGGTATGGCAGCGCGCGGTCATTTGATGGACACCCAGCCTGATTTTTCAATGGCATTTGGCGGCGCGCAGGGCATCATGATCGATCCAGACAGCGGGACCTTCTCCGGTGGGGCTGATCCGCGCCGCGATGGCTATGCGGTCGGCTGGTAGTCAGGAGGGCAGTACAACATCAAAAGAGCATCAAAAGATAAGACAAGCTGAAAGGACGAGATACAGTGCCCATCGGCAGGATTCGCGACGATTTTCCCATGCTGGCGCATTACACCTATTTTAACTGTGGTGGCATTGCGCCACTCTCGACGAGCGTTGGGGCGGAGTTGCTGCGTGTGCCGACGGCGATCATCGAGGAAGGGCCTTGGCGCATGCTCACGCATGACGACGACTTTCTCGGTATCGAGAAGGCTAGAGCAAAGCTGGCGAAATTCATTGGAGCCGATCCGGACGAAATCGCCTTCACCACCCAGTTCTCGACGGCAGTCAACATCGTTGTAGAGGGATTGGCGTGGAAGCCAGGTGATGAGGTTATCGTCACCGATCAGGAGCATCCGGCGCTGCTCATTCCACTGATGAACGTTGTGCGACGGCATGGGTTGAAGGTAAGCCGTCTGCCGGTTTCGAACAACGCCGATGAGATGCTGACGAATTTTCAAGCCTTGCTGACGCCGCGCACGAAACTTGTGGCAGTCAGCCATGTCACAACCGACAGCGGCACACGTCTACCAGCAGCCGAGATGACACGATTGGCGCATGAGGTGGGCAGCTATGTCCTCTTTGATGGCGCACACGCACCCGGTCAGTTTCCGGTTGACGTTCACGCGCTCGGGTGTGACATGTATGCGATGGTTGGCTACAAATGGCTGCTTGGGCCTTATCCCTCGGCTGCGCTCTATCTGCGGCGCGACATCCTTGATCAAATCGAGGTCACCTGGTGCGGGAGCAATATGACCCAAACGGGCAGTGTGACGATGGGCGTTGAAGATCTGAACTGGATTCCAGGCGCACGCCGCTTCGAGTATGGGGGGCGAACCTATTCATATGATACGGCGATGGTTGCTGGAGTCTCGTATGTAGACCAACTCGGTATTGAGACGGTCGAGGCGCATGCCAAGCATCTCACTGGCTACTTGCATGAGGCGCTGAAGCGTGTGCCGGGCGTGCATATCCACAGCCCGCTCAACCTGAACGACACAACTGGCATTGCCACACTCTCGCTCGATAAGATGGATGGTGTCACCCTCTCGACTGCACTACGCGAGCGCTGGAACATGATTCAACGCGCTGCACTGCGCGGCACGAGTGTACGCATCTCCTTGGCTGCATTTATCGAAGAGACTGACATAGACCAGCTAGCTGATAATCTGAGAATAATTGCCACCGAATAAAACGCATGTAAATCCAGGTGGCATCCTTATCGAGAATAGACAGTCAGAGCGACGTGCTTCCATCTCGTCGCTCTAACTGCCTATTTTTATTAGCATTATGATTTTCTTAAATATTATTGTAATCACAGAATAATGACGAAGTAGTTCACCCTGCCTTTTTACTCTCCTAACAAATTTGTAAAGTTTAAATCGGTAAAGATGTATCTCCCCATAAACCCCATCTGAAGCTTACCTACATTCACAAGTTGGTCCTACTTGTAAACTTATCCATCAACAAGCGCTAAGGTCAGATTAAAAGATCCCACAGCAGGAGACTGGGAGCGCAGATGCACTCGTAATTGAGCGTTTGTAGCGGAATTTGTAGTGGAAAAGGAAATAGCTTTGTCAACCAGCCAACGACCGTCTGGACGTACATCTGCATTTCTACTGTCTGTGATCGCGCTGTGGGCAATCGGATTATGGGTTTTGCTACAGCCCACCAACAGCGCAGCCCAACAGATAGAGACGCCCACAACAACAACCGCTACTTGGACTACGACTACTGCTGTAACCACTACTGCGACCTCTGCTGTGACAGTTACAACGGGCACAGCTGCTGACAGTGGCTCGGATCTCTCCGCAACGCCGACACCTGAAATTATAATCATTACGCCCACACCGCAGCCACCCGACGTTCTGGCTGCCGCCACACAATCAATCCGGCTAACTGAGCAGGCAACACGTGAAGGGACGCCAACACCATTGCCGCGCAATGTGCGCATTGCCACACCGACGCGTACCCTGCGCGTGGTGACACCAACGCCCACTGCCCTCAACAGCGCCACCGCAACCTC
>JBBQIG010000217.1:0-7861 GCA_038324715.1 Anaerolineae bacterium
ACAAATCCTTATTCTTTAGGGGATTCTTTCGGATCCGGCTCCTCTACCCGTACAATCTCAACCTTGACATGTGCAAAGACCGACGCCACTGCTGCGAGCACAACGAGTAGTGGCGCAAGAACGGTCAAGACGCCTCCTACCACAGCACCTGCGACGAGCGGGATCTCAAGTATCATGCTGTTGTCGGGCGTGCGTAGGATCAGGCGGCGTACATTGCCTTCGGCAATCCATTCTTTTACTTGTTCGACTACTTGGTTGCCAGCAAGCTCAATTTCTTCACTCCAGGTACGCTCTTCTTGAGCCTCTGCAGCAGTTTCAACGGGTATTTCAACAACAGGTGTTTCGGTATTCATACAATCCTCCGTTAGATATTAAACAATATCCTTTAAGGCAACATCGACTGTTGCCTTTTCAGCAATGGATTTGATGGCACGTAGCATGAGCCAACTGATGAAGTTGCCACCGGGCTTGATGCCGAGCCAGTAGATTGCGAATTTCCAACGCGCTTGACGGCTGAGGGCATGGGTGCGATGTGTAAGGGTTAGGCGGTAGTGAGTGTCGTCTTCCAGAGGGATAAGCCGGAAACTCATCGCCAACTTTTGATAGTCGGGTTGGCTAAAGGCTACGAAATCGGCTGCACTGCCAAGGGGCACCACCTGCTGGTCGAGCAAGTTATGGAACTTGCCGATTGCCCCAAAGACAGTTTCCCGATTTTTGGCTTCGGTCAAAATGATATTTCCACCTTCCGATTGTATAACTTGGAAGAATGGTTTGCCCTTGACCGGCATAATGCTTTCGGTCTTGCCCGCCAGCAGTCCCGGCAAGTAGCGTAAAATGCCGATCCATTTGGCAATGGGCATATCATCGACAGTCAGACTTTGCATCGCTCTGAAGATTGTATCGGCTGGCGCATGGATATCGACCGATACTTGACCAGAAAACTCCGCCTTGGGCAGATACTGGTCGAGAAGGCTATACTCCAGTTCTAAGTTTTCACCTAGAATAGCCGAGGGTATTGGGCGCCGGTACCAGGCTGCAAGGTTGATCAAGACATTCGCCACAATTACTGCACGAGCTGCTTTCCAAACCTTAGCACGCTTCTTCGGATAATTGGACATGATTTTGTCTCCTTACCGCAATACATTCTTAGCGCAATACACTGTTCGGGTCGGCCCGCCACGATTGCAACACCTTCATGTAATTGGCACGCTCAAAGGCATCGGGTTCAGCCACATTCTGCTGGCTCATGCTTCCTTGCATTTGTGCCACTGAAAGATATTCGTGCTCCTCCATCCAGAACTCTAGAGCTTCTACCACCTCGCCGATGCGATGTATGCCATTGCGGAGCAGTTCGGATGCCATCATGGTCACCTTCGCTCCCGCCATCAGTCCCTTCAGCACATCTTCATGCGTGTGGACGCCACTGGTAAGTGCCATGTCAACTGGCACGCGACCATGGAGGATGGCAAGCCAGCGCAGTGGTAGGCGCAATTCATGGCTACTGCTGAGAACGAGATTTGGCGTAACAATCAGCTGTTCTAGGTCTAGATCAGGTTGGTAAAACCGATTGAATAGCACAAGTCCATCGGCCCCGGCTTTGCTCAAGCGCAATGCCATATTGGCAAATGAGCTAAAGTAGGGGCCTACCTTCACCGCTACAGGAATGGAGACTTGTGACTTGACGGCACGCACAATATCCAAGTATCTCTCCTCCACCGACACCGCGCTTGTATGCAGATCGGTCGGAACGAAATAGATGTTGAGTTCAAGTGCATCGGCACCTGCCTCTTGGATGTAACGGGCGTACTCCACCCAGCCACCGGTTGAAACCCCATTGAGGCTTCCAATGATTGGTATACTGACTGCGGCTTTGGCCGCGCGTACTTGTTCCAAGTAGGCATCAGGGCCAATGTTGTAGTGAGCCATAGATGGAAAATAGCTCAATGCCTCTGCCGTGCTGTCAACGCCCACATTCAAATAGTGGTCAAGTAAATGACTTTCCCCTTCGATCTGTTCCTCAAAAAGGGAATGCATCACGACGGCAGATGCCCCAGCGTCCTCTAGACGGCGAATGCCATCTATTGTTTGTGAAAGTGGTGATGCCGAAGGAACCACCGGATGTTTCAGTTGCAGACCTAGATAGGTAGTTGAGAGATCCATACTGCACTCCTCGGATTGATCATCATGTTGCATAGGATAAAAACTTCGTTGGCAACCCTGCACTGGCTGGTTACTTCTTGGTGCTGGCAAGCTCTGAATATTTTTTCCAGCGCTCGTTGACCGTTGTCTGTGCGGCTTCCATGAGTTGAGCTGCAACAACGGGATTGGTCTGCTGCAGGATCCGATAGCGATTTTCGTTATAAGCGTACTCTTGTACTGGAATAGACGGATCCTTGGAGTCCAATTGGAATGGATTCTTACCCTCGTCTGCGAGTCGCGGGTCAAAGCGGTAGAGAGGCCAGTGACCACTTTGTGTGGCAAGCGCTTGCTGCTCTAGCCCCTTTGTCATGTTGATGCCGTGGGCAATGCAGTGGCTATAGGCAATGATGAGTGAAGGCCCAGGGTATGCTTCTGCCTCCAGGATGGCTTGCAGAGTATGTCTGTCGTTTGCACCCATTGCGATCTGGGCGACATAGACACTGCCATAGCTCATTGCCATCAGCCCTAAATCCTTCTTGGCTGTAGACTTTCCACCCGCCGCAAATTTTGCGACCGCCGCCTGTGGGGTCGCCTTGGAGGACTGCCCACCGGTATTGGAATAGACCTCTGTGTCCATGACCAAGATATTGACATCGCGTCCACTGGCAATCACATGGTCAAGCCCGCCAAAGCCAATGTCATAGGCCCAGCCATCACCGCCGACAATCCAAACTGTTTTCTTGACCAACTTGTCGGCAAGGCTCAACAGGTTTTGCGCCGCCTGCTCCTGGATGGTGGCGAGCTTCTCTTTGAGTTCGGTTACAGCTTGGCGTTGCAGAGCGATCATGTTGTCATCACTTTGCTCATTCGCAATCAACGCATCTGCCAACGCATCCCCTATCTGGGGACGCAAGCTATCAACGAGCATGGTGGCGGTCTCATACTGCTTGTCGAGCGTCAAGCGCATGCCTAAGCCAAACTCGGCATTGTCCTCAAAGAGCGAATTAGACCAAGCAGGCCCGCGGCCTTGCTCATTCTTGCTCCAAGGCGTAGTCGGCAAGTTGCCCCCATAGATGCTGGAACAGCCGGTGGCATTGGCAATCAGCGCGCGATCTCCAAACAACTGGCTGATGAGTTTGAGGTAAGGTGTTTCGCCACAACCCGCACAAGCACCAGAGAACTCAAAGAGTGGCTCAAGCAATTGCACATTCTTGACCTGGTTGTTCTTCAACTCTGCGTCGTTGTGGTGCTCTGGCAAACTTTCAAAATATTCCCAGAATTTGCGACCTTCTTCGCGCAAGGGTAGTTGTGCCTCCATGTTGATGGCTTTGCGCCCTACGGAGCTTTTGTCTTTCACAGGGCAGACTTCCACGCAGAGATTACAACCTGTGCAATCTTCAACCGAGACTTGCAGCGTGTACTGCTGATCGGGAAACTCGCGCCATCGAGCGGGCGAACTCTTGAAGCCCTCTGGGGCATTGGCTAGTTCTTCTGGCGTCACGACCTTGGCGCGTATTACAGCATGTGGACAGACAAATACACATTTGCCACATTGTATACAGAGGTCTTCTTCCCAGACAGGAACCTCTTGAGCAATGTTGCGCTTTTCCCATTGGCTGGTGGCGCTGGGGTAGGTGCCATCATTGGGCAGCGCGCTCACGGGTAGCAGATCACCACGTCCGGCGATCATCTCGGCAGTTACATTCTGGACAAAGAAGGGGGCGAGCGGTGATACCGCAGGCGCTACTTCAACCGTGCTTGTGACTTCGCTAGGAACGGTTACCTCATGCAACCTGCCCACTGTGGCATCCACGGCGGCGAAGTTCTTCTGTACCACTGGCTCACCGCGCTTGCCATAGCTCTTGCGAATTGACTTCTTGATCTGCTCAATTGCCTCGTCACGGGGCAACACGCCACTGATGGCAAAGAAACAGGTCTGCATGATGGTGTTGATGCGACCCCCGAGGCCCAATTCTTGCGCTACGCCAAGGGCGTCAATTACATAGAATCGCAGCTTCTTGCGGATGATTATCTCTTGTACTTTGTGAGGTAGCTTCATCCACACTTCGTCTGCAGCATAGGGAGCATTGAGCAAGAAGATTGCGCCTGCCTCTGCCTCATCCAGCACGTCGTACATCTGCAAAAAGCCAAATTGATGTACTGCAACGAAATTGGCGCGGGTGATGAGATAGGGGCTGCGGATAGGTCGGGGGCCAAAGCGCAGGTGCGAGATGGTGCGCGCGCCAGACTTTTTGGAGTCATAGACAAAATAGCCCTGGGCAAAGTTTTCTGTCTCTTCGCCAATAATCTTGATTGAGTTCTTGTTGGCACTTACTGTACCGTCGGAACCCAGTCCCCAGAAGATTGCCCGCACAGTATCAGGATCTTCAATATCAAAGTTAGGATCAAAGCTGAGGCTGGTGTGGGTTACATCATCCAGAATGCCGACTGTAAAATGATTCTTGGGCAAAGGCTTTTGGAGTTCATCAAAGACTGCCTTGACCATTGCCGGTGTAAATTCTTTTGAGGAAAGACCATAACGACCGTTGATGATGCGTGGCATGTTCTGGAAAGGCGCTTGCCCGTTGGCAAAACCTTCGACGATGGCTGTGACGACATCCAAGTAGAGTGGTTCGCCTGCGCTCCCCGGTTCCTTAGTGCGGTCGAGCACGGCAATTGATTTGGTGGTCGCGGGCAAGGCTGCCAGCAGATGTTCGGTGGAAAATGGGCGATAGAGGCGAACGATAACCATGCCGATCTTTTCGCCTTGCTCTGCCAGGAAGTTGATGGTTTCGGCGACGGTTTCAGAGCCAGACCCCATGATTACAATCACTCGTTCTGCGTCGGGCGCACCCACATAGTCGAAGAGGTGATATTGGCGACCCGTGAGCGCTGCAAATTTATCCATTGTCTCTTGAACAATGGTGGGCAGTGCCAGATAGTAGGGGTTGACTGTCTCGCGTGCTTGGAAGTAGACATCGGGATTTTGCGCTGTGCCACGAATGACTGGCGCATCGGGTGTCAGCCCTCGCGCTCGATGGGCGTGAACCAGGCTGTCATCGATCAGGGCGCGGATGTCGTCGTCACCTAGTTTTTCAACTTTGTTGATCTCGTGCGAGGTGCGGAAGCCATCAAAAATATGAAGAAAGGGCACGCGTGCGGCGAGTGTCGCCGAGTGGGAAATCAGCGCACAATCCATCGACTCTTGCACCGAATTGGCGAAGAGCATTGCCCATCCGGTAGAGCGCGCGGCCATGACATCGCTATGATCGCCAAAGATGGAGAGACCTTGCGCCGCAAGTGAGCGGGCGGCAATGTGAAAGACTGTGCTGGTTAGCTCACCAGCAATCTTGTACATGTTGGGGAGCATGAGCAGCAGCCCTTGGCTGGCTGTAAAGGTGGTGGTCAGGGAGCCGGTTTGAAGCGCACCGTGGACGGCCCCTGCGGCACCAGCTTCGGATTGCATCTCAATCACATGGGGTACATTGCCCCACAGATTCTTTTCGCCTTGTGCACTCCACATGTCTGCCAATTCACCCATGGTTGACGCGGGCGTAATTGGATAAATGGCAATAATCTCGTTTGTCTTATAGGCAACATAGGCGGCTGCTTCGTTGCCGTCAATGGTGATATATTCCCGCTCCATTATTCTCTCTCCAATTTATCAATCAGGATGCTATAGAATTTGTCAGTTTGGTTAGGGCTGAAGGTGTGTGCCCCATCTGCAGAAACTCTTTCTCGGCTGGTGGCTCATAGAGCGTAACCAGCCGAGAAAACAACTACAACGTTATGCTGGGTTTGTAACAGGATGCGGTCCAGCAGCAGCAATTTCTGGCGCGACCTGTCCTTCAAAGCGCTTGAAGTTTTGACGGAACATTTCCGACAGTTTGGCTGCTTGGGCGTCGTATGCCACGGGATCTGTCCATGTGTTGCGTGGATCCAAGACAGAAGTGGGCACGTTTGGGCAAGTGACCGGCACTGTCAGGTTAAAGTTCTCATCGTGCCGCGTTGGAACAGTACGCAATGAGCCGTCCAGCACGGCATGAATCATTGCACGCGTGTGGGCAATATTCATGCGCTTGCCAACCCCATAAGGGCCCCCACTCCACCCCGTGTTCACCAACCAAACATCAACCTCGTGTTTGGCAATCTTGTCGCCCAAGAGCTTGGCATAGACAGCGGGTGAGTGCACCATAAAGGGTTCGCCAAAGCAGGCGCTAAAGGTCGCTTGCGGCTCGGTAACGCCCTTTTCGGTTCCTGCCACTTTGGCAGTATAGCCAGAGAGGAAGTGGTACATTGCCTGATCTGGGGTTAGCTTGGCAATCGGTGGCAGCACGCCAAATGCATCGGCAGTGAGCATAATAATATTGGTTGGATGCCCACCGATGCCGCTGCGCGTGGCGCGTGCAATATGGCTGATGGGATAAGCGGCGCGCGTGTTTTCAGTTAGCGAGTCATCATCTAGGTCAACATGTCCCGTGTCTGGGTCGAAACTCACGTTCTCTAAAATCGTGCCGAATTTGCGCGTGGCGGCATAGATGTCTGGCTCGGCAGTGGCAGAAAGATTGATGGTTTTGGCATAGCAACCTCCCTCCATGTTAAAGATGCCGTTGTCGCTCCATCCATGCTCGTCATCCCCAATCAACGTTCGTTGCGGATCCGTGGAAAGGGTTGTCTTGCCTGTTCCCGACAGGCCAAAGAAAATTGCCACGTCTCCTTGCTCGCCATAGTTGGCAGAGCAGTGCATGGGGAGTACATCTCGGAAAGGCAACAGATAGTTCATGACGCTGAAGATCGATTTTTTGATCTCCCCTGCATATTGTGTGCCGCCAATGATGACCTGCCGGCGACCAAAGTGTACGGCAATAACAACCTCGGAGTTCGTACCATCTTCCTCTGGATCGGCATGGAAGTTGGGCACATGAATCACTGTGAATTGTGGTACATGACTCTCGAGTTCTTCCGGGGTCGCCTGAATGAACATATCATGGGCAAAGAGCGAGTGCCATGCAGTCTCAGTGATGACGCGGATAGGCAATCGATAGTCGTGATCGGCTCCAGCAAAACAGTCCTGGACATAAAGCTCACGTGATTGTAGATAGGCCATAACGCGGCGGTGCAGGTTGTCGTAATGTGCCTCGCTCATGGGTTGGTTTACTTTGCCCCAGGCTACATGATCCTGTGAACTTGGCTCCTTAACCACAAACTTATCTTTTGGTGAGCGACCCGTATGTTGGCCAGTGCGAACCACCAACGGCCCAAGATGGGCCACGCGTCCTTCGCGGCGCATGACGATATGCTCATAGAGTGTAGAGGTGTGAAGCGTCCAGTAAATCGTATCGGTATTGCGAATTCCGTGGTTTTCTAAACCAAAGGAACTGGCTGTTTGAATCGGCATTATGGAATCAACTTTCCCTTAAATAGACTAAAATATTTACGCCACTTCTGGTTCTACTCTAAAGCAAAATCTCCCCAGATGTACCCAACATCTGGGGAGAACAATGACTGGTCGATTGACGTGACTTTTACCTGGTCGTTGGACTAGGTAAAAGTTGTGAAATAGAGAGAGAAAGAGAGGAAAGGGTGGGCTTGCAGATGCGGCCTCGACAGGGGCAGATCAGCCGAGGCCGCATCAAAATGCTAGCCGAGCAAGGTACTCGGGACTAAACTCACTATCTCACCAAATTTGGGGAACGAAGGGAATGTTTTGGGCATCGCGAAT
>JBBQIG010000218.1:0-7848 GCA_038324715.1 Anaerolineae bacterium
AGTTATCCCAAAGAATATCCCAAATATCCCAACTGGCAGAGTTCGCACGCAATACGAATGAATGGCTTATGTTGCAAGGGCACAAGTTTCAACAGTTTTAAATTCATCCAGCACCCATAAGCAATCGCAAAAGAGCTTCTCATTATCCCAAATATCCCAATTGGGATAAGTCTCCTTGCAATATGGCTGGTTCGCAAAACGGTGAATATCCCGTGTAACCCTATGCGTAAGCTCACCCCTAGCTCAAATACCTGCTCACTCAAACACACTTAAACAACATAACCCAAATGCTACTTCAAGATGTAGCGCGTACCACGTTTGTCACCAATTTTGAGTAAAATGCCCTTGCTCACCAAATCAGCCAGATCCAAACGCAAAGTCTCCGGGCCTACCGACGGGCACAAGTCCCGATAATCACGATTTGTAATCGCGCCATTGCGCTGCATGAACTCAACGGCCTTAATCTGCCGTTCATTCATATTCTGTTCCCATGCTTGGACGGCTCGGCTAGAGTCCTTGGTGTTGTACAGAATCACACTAAAACGGTGGCTCTTAGCCTCAAACTTAGGCGGCATATGCCCTGCATTGACCATATCTTCAATCATGCGGTCAATACCCAACCCAAGTTCTTCAATATACCCCCACTGATAAAGCCCATTCACCAACCGCGGATTGCGACTGTAATGTTCTTCAACAATGTTATCCAGCGTAATATGGGCAGGCAATCCACCAGGACTGGTAATCTCCAAGCGATCCGTGTACATGCGGATTTCAATGCTACGCCCCGTCAAGCGATAATCGCGATGGGCAACCGCATTAACCAATGCTTCACGCACAGATGCGCTGGGATACTCAGTTTCCTCTTGCCGGTGCAGCCCCTTCACCACAGCATGCTTGCCCATCTCCTCCCAAATCACCCGCCATGCGCGATCAATAATCTGGGGCAGGGGGCCGATGAATTCCTCGCGACGACCATAGCCAAAGCTACCTTCTGGCCCGCGTGGCTGCACATCGGCAAAGCGCACAAAAATTGCGCGGCTTTGTGGCAAAAACAATTGAGGCTCTCTACCAAAGAGCAGAAGCCCACTCACAGTGGGAATCCGCAGTTCGGAAATTGCCCCAATCTGTTGCAGCAACTTATCCTTCGTCATCACCGAACCCCGTGGGGTGCGTCGTTGACGTCGTTCTAAATAATGATCAATAACCTCTTCATCCAGATCATCACGCTTAGCCCCAGCAACTTCTTGCAACTCAAAATCGCCCACAGGACGATTTGCAAGTAATAAATCAATATCAGCCCCTTCAATGGGACGATTTTCAATACCCTTGCGGATAATCACTCGCCCATCCCAAAGGCTATGCATCTCTTGGCTGCGGGGGACACGCAACAGAACGATTGTGCCACCCGCCACCTGTTGCTGCGTCCAATCCGTACGCACAGGTGGACGGCAGAGTCGCAGCGCCGCTTGCAGTGCATCAGCAGCATCTTCTTCCACAAAAATATCACCCAACCGTCCATCTTCATCCATACCTAGGACAATCGTCCCGCCATCGGTATTGGCAAAAGCAGTTAAGGTCTCGGCAATTTGTTCCGGGTTATCCAATGCCAAAAAGGCCACTTGCTGTCCTGGGCTTTGTGTCAGCACTGTCTGCAACTCTGCCATTGGCTCACCCACGCCTCCGGGCGCTACTCCTCATCTTCTAATGACAGCTCAACTTCGTCATCAAGTTCTTCGTCACCAAGTTCATCGCCATCCAACTCGCCGTCTACTTCCAGGCTGTCAGCACCACTAATATCACCACTGATGTCATCATTCTCATCGATGAGACCTTCACTAATCAGAATCTCTTTGACAAGAGCTTCATTATCACGGCCACCACCGTCAATCTCGCGGTTCAGATCGGCAAAGGTTAAAATTGCCAAGGCGGCCACAGAGTCGCCATCTTGCAAATTGACCACGCGTACACCCCGTGTACTGCGCCCCATTCGGCTAATGCCAGCAACGGAAGTCCGCAAAACAATCCCATTGGCAGTCATCACGGTAATCTGATCCGTTGGCTCAACCACTCGTGCTGCAACAATCGGGCCAATCTCATCCAAACGACGATGATCCGTTGCCCAATTTCCTTGGGTATAGCGCCCCTTTTCGTTGAACTCATCCAACGATGTACGCTTGCCCCATCCACGCTCATGCAACACCAAAAGATCGCTCCCTGCGCGTACCACATCCATACTAACGATCTCATCATCGCCCAACAAACGCATCGCCATCACGCCTGCCGCAGTTCGCCCCATGGACCGAACATTCTGCTCATGGAAGCGGAGTGCCTTGCCGTTGCGTGTGACAATGATGAACTCTTGATCCCCGTTTGTCATACGTGCCCAATCCAATGAATCACTATCATCCAGATTCATTGCAATCAAACCCGTAGAACGCACATTACTGAAGACGTTCAACTCCATGCGTTTGATACGACCCTTGCGTGTGATCAGCGTCACATACTCAGCATCTTCAAAGTCAGGCACGATCAACATTGTCGTTACCCGCTCGTCAGCTTGCAGGCTCAGGAAGTTCGCCATATGCGCCCCGCGCGCAGTGCGGCTTGCTTCAGGAAGCTCATAAACCTTACTGCTATAAACACGACCCTTATCTGTAAAGAAGAGGATATGGTCAAGTGTGCGCGCGAAGATCAGGTTAATCACCTCATCCTCTTGACGTGTGGACATGCCCTTAATCCCGCGACCGCCTCGATGCTGTTCTTTGAAAGTGTCAGCAGGCATGCGCTTAATATAAGCCCCTGCGGAATAACTGATAAACACATTGTCCTGTGTAATCAGATCTTCTTCACTGAAATCACCTGAGGCATCAGCAGCAATCGACGTCCGGCGTTCATCGCCAAACTTTTCTTTCAGCCAAACTGCATCTTCACGCACCAATGCGCGAATCTTGGCAGGATGTGCAAGCAAATCTTCATAATAGGCAATGCGTGTCGAAATCTCCAGATACTCATCCTCGATCCGCTGGCGCTCCAAGGCAGCCAAACGACGCAGTTGCATATCGAGAATGGCCTGAGCCTGCACTTCGCTCAACCCAAATTGTGAGACCAACGCACCGCGGGCAGCCTCGGCGCTGTCACTCGCCCGAATCGTGCGAATCACCTCATCTAGGAATTGCAGCGCAATCCGCAAGCCTTCCAAAATATGCGCTCGCTCACGCGCCTTGCCCAACTGATATTCTGTGCGGCGCGTCAACACCTCGACACGATGCTCCACATAAACAATCAATGCTCGGCGCAAACCAAGCGTAATCGGCTCATTGCCAACCAGTGCCAATGCGTTTACACCAAAGGTCGTCTGCAACTGAGTATGCTTGAAGAGGCGATTGCGTACTTTCTTGGGAGCAGCGCCTCGCTTCAGTTCAATGAGAATCCGCATCCCTGTGCGGTCACTCTCATCGCGCAAATCGCTAATCTGGTCCAGCGTGCCATTTCGCACCAATTCAGCCATGCGCTCAATCAACGAAGACTTATTCACTTGATAAGGAATTTCCGACACAATAATGCGGAAACGATTGCTCGAACTCATCTCCTCAATGACAGTCTTCGCTCGCAGCAAAATTCGTCCGCGCCCAGTCCCCAAAGCCTGCTTAATTCCCTCTGTCCCCAGAATAATCCCACCCGTTGGGAAATCTGGCCCTTTGACAAAGGTCATTAATTCTTCTAGGCCAATTTCATTGTGGCGCTCCCAGTTGTCAATTACATAGACAATGGCATCCACAATCTCGCTCAGGTTATGTGGCGGAATGTTTGTCGCCATACCCACAGCAATACCGCTCGTACCATTGACCAGCAAATTGGGCAGCATGGCAGGCAGAACGACCGGCTCGCGCAAGCTATCATCAAAGTTTGCGCGCCAATTAACCGTATCCATATCAATATCGCGCAGCACAGTCTCGGCAAGCGCAGCCAAGCGCGCCTCGGTATAACGCATGGCAGCAGGGCTGTCACCATCTACCGAACCAAAGTTACCCTGCCCATCGACCAACAGATAACGCAGGCTAAAATCTTGCGCCATACGCGCCATTGCATCATAGACCGAAGCATCGCCGTGAGGATGGTACTTACCCAACACTTCACCGACGATACGAGCGCTCTTTTTATAAGGGGAATTGGGTTGGATACCCATATCATGCATGGCATAAAGAATACGCCGGTGCACAGGCTTCAATCCATCGCGTGCGTCTGGCAACGCACGCGCCACGATCACGCTCATAGCGTAGTCGAGGTAACTTGCGCGCATCTCGTCTTCAACAGAGATGCCACGTACATTACCAACGTTTAAGTTGTTTCCGTTTACCGGTGGGACAGTCCCATTGCTGCCATTTTCATGCCCTGGGAGGATCTCTGGCAGTTCTTCGTTACCATCTTCCGGCTCAAAATTTTCATCCATACACGTACCTCAGTACCTGGTTTCTACACCTGGCTTATCAATTCTCGTTGCGATGACTATGTGTCAATTATACCCTACTTTTCCCGCTATTCCCAACCAAAGATGGAACAAATGTACAACCCTTGTATTAGCTCAAATGCGCAACAAAAAATCAACAAAAAAGAGGAACCAAACTGCTGGCTCCCCTTCGCTTTTACTCGTTCAAACCATGCACTTCTCTAAGCACAAGTTACCACACCATTCTCACCTATTGCAGCCGCACCATCCACACTTTGTGATGCCCGTGCAAGCTGTTGCATAGCCAAGAAACGCTCTTTCCAATCACCTGGTACTTCCTCACGCCACGCACCGGCAGAGGCTCGCACAAAGTTATAAAAGAGGCTATTGCTATGCAGATCACTCTTTGCCAATTCCTCAGGATGCCACTGGACGCCCAACGCAAAAGGCAACTCGGGCACCTCAACAGCTTCCACCAGCCCATCTTCCGACGTCGCCACCGCACGCAACCCATTCCCCAGACGGTCAATGCCCTGGTGATGCATCGAGTTGACATCATGAACCGTCCCCAGTGCCTGTGCCAAGCGGCTCTCTAGCTCGATGTTAATCCCATGTGAAATACGAAAACGTTCATAATTCGGCGGGAAGTAATCGTGCTTGGCAAAATCAGGCCGCTCACTATGCAAATCTTGATAAAGCGTACCGCCACAGGCCACATTAATCACCTGCACACCACGACAGAGACCTAAAATTGGCATACCTTCTGCCAACGCCCATTCAGTCAGAAGCAATTCCGTGCGATCACGTTCGTTGTCGGTCGGCCCCAACTGCGGGTGACGTTCTGCACAGTAGGTGCTGGGATCTAAATCCTCGCCCCCAGGCAACAGCAGACCATCTAGTCGCTCAAAAATTCCCTGCAAGGTAGCCTCACTCATTTGCAGCGGAATCAGCACAGGCAACGCCCCTAAATCTTCCAACGTTCGCACATAGGTCTGGTTCATAATATATAAGGCCAGCCCAAAAAATCGCTGCGATTTTTCACGTCCAGTAGGCACACCGATCAGCGGGCGCTTGGTACTCCCCTGCTTGCTGCCCTCTTCAAACGTTGATTGGTCGCGAAGATTGCGATGATACATCTTATTCGATCCAGTTTCTTGCCCATTCGCCCGAAGTCAGTTATTCACGATGAACACCCTACCAGCCCCAGATTCCTCCGGTCACACGCTGTGCGCTATTATAGAGATGCCACCTAGCTGTGGCAAACTTGTACAGTCGTGATGACATCGTGATGGCATTGTGGCAAAAACAAAACGTATAGAATCGGAATGTACATGCAATGTCAAATTGGTTTTCTGGCACCACGCTGGCCTTTAGCTATCTCATCATTGGGCTGATAATTGCTCGCGTTTTGCCCCCAATAATTGGTGCAACAGTCGCCTCAGCGGCAGATAGCCGCACCTCAGCCGGACTAAGCCCTCGCCGCAGTGATACGCTCAAGAGGTTAGCAACCCACCTAACGCGTGCAATCACAATAGGTCTCAGCATCATCTTTATTCTCTCAATCTATGTCGATTCAACAGGTCTCTTCACCTTCTTGGGTCTCTTTAGCGCTGCATTTGGTTTGGGTGCGCGCCCTCTCGTCAGCGATTATATTAGCGGTATCGTCTTCATTTTTGAAGATCAATACAACGTCGGCGAAAAAGTCGAGATTTTTGGCATTGAAGGAACAGTCATTGATGTCAACCTGCGCACTACCATCATGCGTGCCCCCTCTGGTGAGTTATTCATCATCCCCAATGGCGAGGTGCGCGTGGTGCGTAACTTTGGTCGCGGTGAATTTAGCCTTGCCAGCGTCCGGGTCACCATACCAAGTCATCAACTCGATCGGGCGATGGCGCTGCTCGAAGCATTAGCACCCAAACTCCCCGACCGAATTTCCGAACTCATCGAGCCACCCAAAGTTCTCAGTGAGGAAGGTACCCTGAGTGCCAATGTCGGTCTCACCATCTTTGCCAAAGCCCGTTTCACCCAAGGTGTCGAAGCTCGCCGCAAATTGCTGCGGATTGTCAACGAAACTTTGGCCTCTGCAGAAATTAATACCAACCCCACCTAAGGATACTTCCAGACAAGTTGCTGCGCGCATAACCAAAACTCATGTTGAAACCAGAATCGCCTGTCGCACGCTCCACCGCACCACCAATAGTCACACCAGTCAGGGGGGCAACACCCTTAAGCAAGACAAGTCCCTTTCAGCTCGGATCCGTTCTGCTCATCGGTGGCTTCCTCATCATCTATGCATTGACGCTTGACACAGGGCTACAGCCATATGAATTGCATGGCGGTGACCTGATTACCCACCAATATGCCCAAGTCCAAGCTCGCCCCAGCAATGCACCCGGCTATCCCCTCTACACAATCGGTGGCTGGCTCTGGTTTCACAGCTTGCGCGCCCTACTCACCTTCACAGGGCAACCACTGCCCAATCCAGTCCCAATACTCAGCAGCTACAGCACCCTTTGGGCCATACTTGCCCTCTGGTTATTCTATCGCATTTTAGGTCGCATTTCAGGTCATCTGATTGATCGTATTAATCGCACCCGCACACAAACAGAGTATCGAATTGACCCGTGGTTCGACACAGCATTTTGCCTGCTACTCACAACCTTCTTTGGTCTCACCTACTTCTTTTGGTACTACGCAACCACCACCGAACAATATAGCAGTGCCGTTGCCCACACCCTTGCTATCGTCTACCTCTATTTGCGTTGGGATGAAGAGCCAGAGCGCCTCAATCGTCTCTACTGGCTCGCGTTCCTCTGCGGACTCTCGCTTGCCCACATGCTGACAGTTGCCTTCATTGTCCCCCCCCTCGTTGCCGTTGTCCTGTGGCGCGCCCCTTCACTGCTACGCAACGTACGCGCCATGATCACCTGTGTGATTGCGGCATTCTTGCCCCTGCTCAGCTATGCCTACGTCTACCTGCGCGGCGCACTCAATCCCCAATGGTGGGGCAGCGGCAACTGGACAACACCGCAACAATGGTTTTGGGCCTTCGTCAGCACCACACAAGGCCGCGACGAGCTAGCATGGGCCTTTGAACCAGGGCGCACCTTCTTTGGCAATGGCTTTCCAGAATACAGTTGGCAGGAACTTTCAATTCCCTTCTTCTTGCTAGGGCTGGTGGGAATCGCATTGTTGCCCCGTCGCCATGCCTTCCTTATCTACATCACCCTACAGATCTACGCCCTCTTTTGCTGGGCCTACCGCTTTGGCAACTGGTTTCAAGTCATCCTACCAGCCTATCCTTTAGTGCTTCTAGGCATCGCCCCAATCTATAGGTGGCTTCGAGACAACTGGTTTAGAGACCGTCCTAGCACCCAGGCCCATCTTGCACGCATAGC
>JBBQIG010000219.1:0-7847 GCA_038324715.1 Anaerolineae bacterium
CAGAATGTGAACATCGCCCGCGCGCAGTCGCGCTTGTAGCGCAGGCAATGTGGCTTCTGCAAGTCGCTCCAGTTGCACATGCTGGTTGGCCTGTAGATTTGCCAAGGCTTCCTGCAGCTGTTGCCATTCTTTCTCCACTTCGAGATGGGCAAAGTTGCCACCGGGATTCGAGATGACTGTCAGGATTTTGAGAGGTAGATCCACTTGCAGAGGTTCCACCCGACGGCCAAGCACGATGTAGCGTAGAATGACAGTGTTGGTGGAGGTCGCGAGGAAGCGAGCCTGGTCGGAGAGGTAGAGGTACTCCCAGGGCAGGTCAGCCAGTTCAGGAGAATCAAGGCGCAGTCGAATGCGTAGTCCCTGCCCCACGCTGTGCGTGGCATCTAGGCTACGCTGGAGCATTGTGTCTATGCCGTTCGCAAAAACAGTTGTGTAGAGACGAGTGCCAAAGATTTGTGGATCTAAGTACTCAACCTGAGCGCCAGAAGCACCCACTAGCTGTACATTGCGTGTGCGTCCCCGCAGCCCAAAGAAGTGGCCTACTTCATCACGACTAAAAGGCAAAGTGAACGCCACGGGTGGCTTCTCGCCTGCGGGAGAACTAATCACGCGTATAGTACATTGTCCATCTGCGCCGGCAGAGGTGATGATCAGGTCAAAATTTTGATAGGTAATGGGCTTGTAGGTGGGGGGCACTGGGGGATCCTTTTCGCTGAGCTTAGACAGATCTAGACAGATAAGAGTACGGGATAGGGTTAGAACACAGTAGCATCTCAATGGGAATCGAATACAAGTATACTTAAAAATGGTTTGGCAGCAAACGCTTCATCTAAGCTATGTAGGGGGATGGTTTGACAACCCGCGTCGCGCACAGGTAGACTTTGCCCCACTGTGTATCATGTCCAAAGGTGATGTGCCCAGGGTACAGGCCAAGGAGACTTCCCATGCCAAACTACATTTGTGTTACCTGTGGCACGCAATTTGCTGAAAGTTCATCCCCGCCCTCGCGCTGCCCTATCTGTGAGGATGAGCGCCAATATATTGGTGCGAACGGTCAACAATGGACGACGCTGGCGCAACTGCAACAGGACCATCACAACGTTATCAAGAACCATGAGCCAAACTTGACGGGTGTCGGCACCGAACCGAGATTTGCCATCGGGCAGCGCGGGCTGTTGATTCAAACCGCCAACGGCAATCTGCTCTGGGATTGCATCACGCTGCTCGATGACACAACCATTGACGCCATTCAAGCATTGGGCGGCATTGCAGCAATCGCCATTTCCCACCCCCACTACTATTCGAGCATGGTGGCGTGGAGCCAAGCGTTCAATGCAGCCCCGATCTACTTACATGTAGCCGATCGTGAATGGGTCATGCGCCCAGACCCGGCAATAATCTTTTGGGATGGAGCCATGCTGCCCCTCCTGGATGGGTTGACCCTCATCCGCTGTGGCGGTCACTTTGAAGGGGGCACTGTCCTGCATTGGCCTCAGGGTGCGGAAAGCCGCGGGGCATTGTTGACAGGCGACATTATTCAGGTGGTGCAGGATCGACGCTATGTGAGCTTTATGCGCAGCTATCCCAACCTCATCCCGCTGCCAGCATCAGCGATTCACCAGATTGTCCAAGCGGTGGAGCCTTTCACTTTTGACCGCATCTATGGTGCTTGGTGGGATACCATTGTCGCCACCAACGCCAAAGCAGCCGTCCACCACTCCGCCACGCGCTATGTGCGTGCGATCACCGAACAATAAACATTACGCAGTAAAACATTACAGCATAGCGATGAGCCTACTGGAGTTGAACGGTGAAAAGACTGATACCTGTGAAGGTGGCTGGAAATACTTTGTTGGTCTCTTTGGGCGTGCTTGCAGTCATGCACATTCTCGTGTTACTTGGTTTTGTGCCATCCGACATCGTATGGGGTGGACAGATCGGAGATTCATTCGCCAACCTGCTTGCACTCGAAATAACGGCTTTGCTGGTGACAGGAGTTTTTGCGCTGATCATTGCCGCCAAAGTGGGCTACATCCAGGCAGGCAGATACAAGAGGGCAGTAGATATTGGGGCTTGGATAATTTTCGCCTTCCTGATTCTGAATACACTCGGCAATCTGGCATCAGGTGTTTCTGCTGAAAATTTTGTCTTTGCACCCATTACGCTGCTATTAGCATTGTGTGCGCTCAGAGTAGCGCTTGAATAAAAGAAAAGAGAGAGGGGCTTTTAAATGCTCATGCACCTACCGATTCAGGTCAACGGCGAGACCCATCCCACGCAGATCGATCCAGACAGAACGCTGCTCAGTGTCTTGCGCGATGAACTTGGGTTGACGGGAACCAAGTATGGATGCGGTGAAGGCAGGTGTGGTGCTTGTACCGTGCTTGTGGATGGCAACCCTGTGCAAGCGTGCAGGATCACGGCGGGTGCAGTGGCAGGCAGTCGCATTCTCACAGTCGAGGGGCTGGCAAAAAATGGTACGCTGCATCAACTCCAAGAGGCTTTTCTAGAGGCGGGTGCTCTGCAATGTGGCTACTGTACCCCCGGCATGATCATGTCAGCCCTTGCCCTGTCACAGACGAACCCTCAACCAACTCCGGCAGAAATCGCCCACTTCATGCAGGATCATATCTGTCGCTGCGGGTCGTATCAGCGCATTGTTGCCGCCATCACCAACTTTGTGCAACGTGCGGCTACACAATCGTCTGTCGCAGATAATTCGCCCATTGCAGGTCACAGTGCGCAAGGTCAGGATGCGCAAGTACCTGTGGACGCATTGGACGAAGGCATTTTCGTTGCCTATCCATGTCCAGACCTAGCCGTCCGGTTGTATGGGGAAGGCGTTCAGGCTCCAGCACTGGAGGGGCGCACCTTGCCGGAGATCGGGCCTTGGGTGCATATTGACGGTGACGGCATGATTACACTCCACGTCGGCAAGGCGGAGGTCGGTCAGAATATCCGCACCTCGTTGGCGCAGATTGTTGGTGAGGAACTACGCGTGCCCGCAGAGTCAGTGCGTGTGGTCATGGGGGATACCGGGCGCACGCCCTTTGACATCGGCACATTTGGCAGCCGCACCACCCCGATCACAGGGCCGCAACTTTGGCGCGCGGGGGCAACCACGCGCGAGTTGTTGCTTGACTTGGCGGCTGCAAACTGGAATGTTGAACGCGACACGCTTACCATTGAAGATGGCGCTGTCTCGCATCCAGAGTCCGGCCGAGTGGCAGAGTATGGGCAACTTGCCAGAGATCGCTACATCCTGCGCATTGCGGACGACAGCCAGCCACTGACTCCACCAGACGCATGGACAACAGCGGGACAATCGGTACCCAAGACAGACGGGCGCGCCTTTGTCACGGGGCAGCACCAGTATGCGACGGATATCAGGCTGCCGGGGATGTTTTACGGAAAAATTCTGCGCCCACCAGCTTTCCAGGCAACCCTCGATCGTTTCGACGCCGCTGCGGCGGAAGCGATGGAGGGAGTGACCGTGGTGCGCGAGGGGGACTTTGTGGGTGTAACAGCGCCGGATGAGTCGAGTGCGGAGCGCGCGCTTGAGGCAATCCGCGCCAGTTGGCAGACCACCCTACAGGTCTCACAGCCGGAACTCTTCGACTATCTGAAGGCGAATCCTGCCGAAGCCGTGGGACGCCAGTTGCCCTTTCTACGCGTAGAGGGGTCGGTGAACGAGGGGCTGTCTGCTGCCCATGTGACGCGCCAACAGAATTATACGGTTGACTATATTGCCCATGTGCCACTGGAACCGCGTGCGGCTGTGGCACTCTGGACAGAAGATCGACTCACGGTGTGGACAGGAACCCAGCGCCCCTATGGTGTGCGCGCTGAATTAGCCTTGGCCTTTGCCATGCCCGAAGATCATGTGCGCGTGATTGTGCCGGATACTGGCGCTGGCTACGGGGGCAAACATGCGGGTGATGCCGCCCTTGAAGCGGCGCGGCTCGCCAAAGCCGTGGGCAAGCCCGTCAAAATTGTATGGACGCGCCAGGAGGAATTCACCTGGGCCTACTTCCGCCCGGCAGGTCTCATCGAGATCTCAAGTGGTGTGGACAAGCAGGGTCGCCTCACGGCTCTGGAGATGCACAACTACAATTCTGGTGCGGCGGGCATTGACACCTTGTACACGGTTCCAAACCGGCACATCGAATCGCATCTCGCCGAATCGCCGCTGCGCCAGGGAGCCTACCGCGCACTTTCGTCCACGGCAAACCACTTTGCGCGTGAGACGCATATGGATGAACTAGCGTATGAATTGGGGATTGACCCCCTGGAGTTTCGCCTGCGGAATTTAGCAGAGCCGCGCATGATTGCGGTTTTGTCCGCAGCCGCAGAGGCCTTTGGGTGGGGGACAAAATCCCCTGCGCCACACCACGGCTATGGCATTGCGGGTGGAACTGAAAAAGGCTCCTACGTCGCGGCGTGCGTCGAGGTCTATGTGAATCCAGCCAATGGTCAGCCCAAGGTGCTGCGCGTGGTGGAAGCCTTTGATAGTGGGACGATCCTCAATCCCGACAATGTACGCATCCAGATCGAGGGTGCGGTGGTGCAAGGTCTGGGGGGAGCGCTCTTCGAGAGCATCAGGTTTGCCAATGGCCGCGTGCTCAATCCGAATTTCGCTGGCTATCGCGTGCCCCGCTTTGGTGACATGCCGGTGATTGAGACGGTGCTAATTGATCGCAAAGATACCCCGTCCGTCGGTGCTGGGGAAACGCCCATCATCGCCATTGCGCCAGCAGTCGGCAGCGCCATCTTCCAGGCTACGGGCGTGCGGCTGCGCTCATTACCGCTGGCTCCGCATGGCGTGCAGGTGTAAGAATGCTCTTGCATTGCTACGAAAGAAGAAAGAGGATTGCACATGCACCTTCTTGAACAGGGCATCCTGGCGCAAGGCACCCCAGAAAGCAATCGTGCCATCCTCACCTTTGCCCAGATTACGCCCTTGCATGATGGGACTTTACTGGCAACTTACCGCGCAGGCAGTAGCAAAGATGGCGCTGACGAAACAATGGAGTTATACCGTTCCACGGACCAGGGACGTAGCTGGCAAGGGCCGCAACAGCCCTTTGTTGCTCCCACCGTAGATGGCGCGCAAGGTTCGCTCAAGCTCTGCTATTTGACACCCCTTGCTCCTGACCGCTTGCTGGCAGCCGCCATGTGGGTGGATCGCAGCAGCTATCCCAACCAACCCCTCTTTAACGCCGCCACCGAAGGTTGCCTGCCGATGGCGATTTTGCTTGCCGAGTCCTCTGATCAAGGGTCTAGTTGGTCAGCATGGCAGCGCATCCCCATGCCAGAGGAGATTGGCCCGCCTAGCTTGACGAATCCCGTGTTGGTGTTGGGCGATGGCACGCTGGCAATGAGCATTGAGAGCAACAAGCACTACAATGACACCTCACCGTGGGCGCAACGAGTGGTCTTTTTTCATTCGCGCGATGGTGGGCGAAGCTGGCAGAACCCCGTTGTAGCTGGCTTTGACCCTACAGGCCGAATCTTCAACTGGGATCAACGCTGTGCAGTGGTGGCAGATGGACGCATCGGCACCTTCTGCTGGACATACGACACACAGACGACGCGCTATCTCAACATTCAGCGCCGCATTAGCCATGATCAGGGCTATAGCTGGTCGCCGCCCGAAGATTTGGGCTTTGCTGACCAAGCCGCGCATCCAGCCGTGCTCCCCGATGGACGAGTGGTGCTGGCGTGGGTGGATCGTTTTGAGACACAGAGTATCCGCGCTCGTTTAGCCACTGACATCGCCGCGCCCTTTGCGCCTGAAAGCGAAGTTGTGATTTACACGCATGGTGAAGAAGCCAACCAGGAAGAGGAGACAGGCGCGCTGCTGGCAGAGATGGGGCTATGGAGCTTTGGCCTTCCCTATGCCGAAGCACTCCCTAATGGCGAGGTGATGGTAGTCTATTATGCCGGGAATGCAGCGCGTATGGATATTCACTGGGCGCGGTTGGAGGTGTAACAGAGTAAGTTGCATGCAGTTGATGTATATTGAGCTGGCTTGAAAAAAACTCTGCACAGAAGGTGCAGGTTAGCCCACTTTAGAGCCTACTCAACTAGCAGTACCTGTAGCAAAACGCTTATCCACTTACTTTCCTAGACACGATCCACCCCTTGGAGAAACGACGAATGACCCCACTTGATCCCGTAATCCTCGAAGGCTTCAAGCAATTTGATTCGGCGACGATCTTTAATGCCTTGGTCTTAAAGTCGGGGCTACCGAATGAGGAATATACCAGCCATGCCATTCGCTGCCTGCTGCCAGAGTTTGGGTGCGTGATTGGCTATGCTGTTACCTCAGAGGTGACTACGAATGACCCCGACTCCCCTGAACTGGATTGGTTCGATTACTACGAGTATTTGGAAGCAACGCCAGGGCCGTTGATTGCGGTGATGAAAGATGTAGATTCGCGCCCAGGCCGCGGTGCCAGCTTTGGCGATGGTATGGCAACGCTACATCAGCGGTTGGGCGTGGTGGGTGGCATTGTCGATGGCACGGTGCGCGATTTGGTGGGGATTCGCAAGGTGGGGCTGCCGATGTGGGCATGGGGAACAGTGCCAGGGCATGGCATCTTTAACCTAACGCGCTTCAACACGCCAGTGACCGTGGGCGAGGTACGTGTGCGCCCTGGTGATCTGATCTTCGCCGACGCCGATGGCTGTGTGCGTATTCAGGCAGAAGATGCGGAAGAGATTCTGCAATTGGCAGAAGGAGTACGCACCCGCGAGGCTGGAATCTTCACGCTCTATCGCTCACCTGATTTCACCGTTGCCAAATTGCGCCAAGGGCGCTAGAGGAGTGAATTGCCGATGAGCACCTGGCGCTTTACCGATGCAGATCGTGAGTTTGTGGCAAAGCAGGTAGAGCCTTACTTGCCGGATCGTCTTTTTGACGCCCATGCACACCTCTTTAGCCTCAACCACTATCCCGAGGGGAATGTGCCTGCACATCTGGAAGGCGCGCCCACGGACTTGGGGATTGATGCTTATCGGGAATATACCGAGTGGTTGCACCCAAACAAACGCACAAAGGGCGGACTTTTCTTTGGGTTGGCCTTTCAAGGAGACCGCGCGGGCAACAATGAGTATGTGGCGCAAGAGGTGCGCAAAGGCCAAAGTGAAGGTTTTGCGGCACGCGGGCAGATGCTAATTGCGCCAGAGATGGATCCCGAATTTGTGCGCGCAGAAGTGCGCCGACAGGGCTTTGTGGGGCTAAAGCCCTATCACCTGATGGCAAAGACTGATGGTCCAACTTTTCTTGCGCCGATTGAAGATTACCTCGCCGAGGAGCATGTTCGTATTGCACATGAGGAAGGGCTGACGATTACGCTGCACATGGTACGCGACCGTGCGCTGGCAGACCCGGTGAACCAAGCGACCATTCGCCGCTATTGCACCAGGTATCCCAACATGCGCTTAATCTTGGCACATGCGGCGCGCGGCTTCAATCCCTGGCACACGATTGAAGGGATTCACAGCCTGGACGGGTTGGAAAATGTCTGGTGCGACACATCGGCTGTGACCGAGGCGGGTGCCTTTGAAGCGATTGTCGAGGCGTTGGGACATACGAAGTTACTCTATGGTACTGATTTCCATGTCAGCCACATGCGCGGGCGTTGTGTCGCCATGGGCGATTCATTCCACTGGATCTATGCCGATGAGATGAATCTGGACGAGAACCACACCACCCTCAAGCCGGTGTTGGTTGGGCTGGAATCGTTGCGTAGCCTCATCTTGGCAATCCACCGGCTCAAGCTGACCGATGCGCAAGTGGAGGATATTTTCTATGGCAATGCAGTTAGGTTGTTAGGAGTAAC
>JBBQIG010000220.1:0-7838 GCA_038324715.1 Anaerolineae bacterium
TAACATAGCAAGGTGATAACTCATCATAGTCGGGCAGAAAATCGGCTGGCCCTGCCATGGAACTGTCAATATAGCCCGTTGCACCTTGCACCAACTGGTCATAATAGGTTTGAAAAAAATGAAGTGCGAGATCGGGCAAGCCTGCCTCTTGCATCTTCGTTGCAAAAGGTGCAAATCGCTCAGAGATTGTTGGCTTTGTCGTCACGATCTACCTCTTTGCTGCTGGCGCAGTTGCATTAACCGTTGTGTGTAAAAAATCTTCATCTATGTCCCCGCACAAATAGATTATATAGCTGCTGGCAATCCGTATCTGTATATGTATATACGTTGGTCGGGGCGAATTGTATACGAAGGAGTAGTTCCAATTTAGGTGCAGTGGAACTACTCCTTGGTACATCTTTAGACACATTTAGATACGTTCCGGGGGATCTTCCACAGGAATCATCTAATCGGTTGCGCTACCAGCCGACAGCACAACCATCTTTGCGAGGTTCGCTTCCTCCGGTCAAAACTCCAGTCTCTGGATTACGCATGATAATTTGTCCACCGCCAAATCTCACACGATCATAGCCATCGATTGGCGTGATACGATGCCCACGGCGGGCTAATTCAGCCAATGTGCCAAAGCTATGGCCTTCTTCCATTAAGACCATGCCACCTTCCTCCTCGCTGCCCATACCTGCGCTGGGACCAGCCAATTGCCATCGGGGTACATCCAGCGCCATCTGGGGGGACATGTTGAAATCGACCATATTGACCAACATCTGGAAGTGACCCTGGGGCTGCATATAGCCGCCCATAACGCCCATTGCCGAATGAAGTTCGCCATCCTTGGTGGTCATGGCAGGAATAATGGTTTGATAGGGCCGTTTGTTGGGTGCAAGGGCATTGGGGTGGTCTGCATCCAAAACAAAGAGCGCGGCGCGGTTTTGCAAGCTAACTCCCGTACCAGGCACCACCAACCCGGAACCAGTGCCATTATAGAGGCTGTTGATAAAGCTACAAGCATTGCCTTCGCCATCTGCTACCGAGAGGTAGACCGTATCGGAGCCAGCCATTGGATCCCCATAGGGAACTTTTTGGGCAGCCTTCATGGGCTGAATACTGGTGCGCCGTTGTGACGCATAGTGCGTACTGGTCAATTGTTCCAGCGGAATGGGGAATACACGCGGATCGCAAACCCATTGTTGTGCATCTGCATAGCCCAGACGCATACATTCCAACATCGTATGCAGACGATCCACTTCGGACATCGAAGCAAGATCAAAGCCCGCAGCGAGATTTACCGCAATGATGGCGGCAAGTCCTTGCCCATTGGGCGGGCATTCATAGAGGGTGACGCCGTGATAGTTGGCGGTAATTGGCTCATCCCATGTGCTGACGTGTGCTGCCATATCTGCGGGAGTAATCCAGCCGCCATAGCGTTGCACATGCTCGCTGATTTTGTGGGCAAAATCGCCGCGATAAATGTAATCTTTGCCTTCTGCCGCAATGCCACGCATGGTTTCACCCAAGGTGGGAATACGCATCATCTCGCCCATGCGCGGGGCGCGCCCGTCAATCAGCATTTCGTGACCACTTGGCTGTTCCGGCCCGTTGTCAAGGTCACCGCTGTCCCAATCTGGCGAACGGCGTAGTTTTTCCACTTGGCTTTCCCAACCGTTGGCGATGATTTCGCTGACAGGATAGCCATTCTCGGCGGTCCAGATGGCCTCTTGGAGTACGTCACTCAACTGCATACGCCCATGTCGCTCCAACAGATCGCTCCAACCCGCCACGGTTCCAGGAATGCTCACACTATGGCCTGTGAAGGTAGGCATTTTATGATAGCCTAACTGGTGAAGTTCGTTAATAGATGCTGCGGCGGCGGCACGACCAGAGCCATTGAGGGCAGTCACACTTTTGGTCTTGGCATCCCAATAGAGCGCAAAACAATCGCCGCCAATGCCAGTGGAACCAGGTTCGACTACGTTGAGCATGGCAGCAGTGGCAATGGCGGCATCGGCAGCCGTGCCTCCTGCTTTGAGAATCGCTAATCCTGCCTGGGCTGCCAGCGGTTGGCTGGTGGCGACCATGCCGCGCGTCGCTAGTACATTGCTACGGCGCGAACGGAACACAGCGTCGAATTTCATACGTTCTCCTAGATATAGCTAGATACCGATAGTGTTGATGCCGGTGGCTGTCCTGGTTAATTTAGTGCTATCGTGGTTGCTGCAAAGATTGGTTGCCTCAATAACGGCAGGTTAAAGTAAAATTGCTTAGGTGCAATACTTGATTCCAATTGCATACTCTCTGCATAATATAAGAGGGTGATGCCATTAACCAAATTGGTTAGTAAAGCCAAATTTAGGCTAGCATAAATTTAAGCCAGCAATAAACCGAGTCGAGTTCTGTTTTGGGCTTCACCCTGTGCCAAATTCTCTTGCCATTTGGTGGATGCGCTCTCGGGTTTGTTGCTTTGTATTCTGTGGGGTAGACTAACGAGCATTATGGGCATCGTCATCCAGTCCGTCGCGAACTACGCTCCCTGGATCTATGCCATCTGTGGCCTGGTCGCGCTCTATCAACTTTATAAGATTTGGTTGGTGCGCTCTGAACGCAAACAGGCGGTTTTCTCGCTGGAACGGGAGAAGGCGGTTCGGGATACTTATAATATCTTGGCGATCGCGCTTACTTTGCTAATGACAATGGGCTTTACCTATTTTATAAGTACGACTTTGGCTCAAGCAGTGGGGCCATTGGTTCTCGAAGCCCTGGTTCCTACGCCTGCGCTGCCCTTTCAGCCGACACCGACCAACACACCCCTGTCTGTGACACCTACGCCCACCTGGACAGTCGTGCCAGGTAGTGAGCTTATCGTCCAAGTACCCGAAGGGACTGTGACCGATGATCCCGCCACCGAGGAAGATGAGAGTCTAGGTGAAGGTGAGAGCACAGGCGAAGGCACGCTTACCCCAGAGGTGACGCCCATTCCTGAGGTGCAAGAGACGCCTACACCCACACCCTTACCTGCCCCCGTGGTGGTTGCACCCAACTGTCCAGATCAGCGTTCGCTTTTGATTCGGCCTGGTGCAAATGAAGTAGTGAGTGGTGGTTACAATGTTGTTGGGTCAGCCACCCATGAGAGCTTCCAGTTTTATAAGATTGAAGTGGCACCTGGTGCCAACGCATCTGGCAATTGGGAGCATAAGGGGGGCCAGAGTGTACAGGTCGTTAATAACTTGTTGGCAACGGTTGATACAACAAGCATGTCCAATGGCCTATGGTCATTACGTTTGGTTGTGGTTGATCAAACGGGTAACTTCCCACCTCCCTGCCAGGTGACAATCACTGTGCAGAATTAATGCTCCAAGATAAATCGCGTCGTCTTATTCTGTTTGGTATAAGTTTCCTGATCCTCGTCGCTCTGATCGTTGCATTTAATGCAGGTGAGGCACGCGGGCGGCTGCGCGTGCGCGAAGAATTGTTGACGGTGCAGTCCGAGATGATGATCATCCTTTCGGCAACTCCTACCAATACCCTGATCCCCCTGATCCCAACCAATACGCCGACGCCTACCTATACTGCTTCACCCAGCCCTACACTTACACCTAGCCCCACGCCCACGCCGAGTCTTACGCCCACACCGACCCTTAGTCCAACGCCGACAACCACCCCTTCTTCGCCAGAGGAATGGGCCAATCGCTATAGACTTTTGGTCGAAGATGGGCTGAATAGTCCGGCACTGGTGGGCTTTACTGGGGTACAAGCCGAGACCTTGTTGCGCGGCTTGGCGCAGGAGCAAGGTTTGCTCTATGTGCCTGCCTCCTATTATGAAGTGCGCAGCATCCCGTGGGCGGCCTTGGTGGTTCCACGCACACCCCAAGGCCGCGTGTTGCCTATGATCTTCTGGCGTGAGCCAAACGACCAAAATCGTGTGCGTGGGCAACTTCTGCACTCGGTTTTGGCGAGTACGGGTGGCGATCAACTGTTTCGTATGCTGACAGGCGGCTTGCACTATGGAACATTGCGTGAAGACTTTCTGGGTCGCCTCTCTCTGCTTTTGGTCGAGCGTGCCGATTTAACCCCAGAACTGAATGTCTATGTACTTGCCCAAGAGCAACCGGGGGAGGAGTTTTCGCTGCTATGGAGCAGTCTCAGTGATCCGCTCTGGTCGATCCAAGCATCGGGTAGTCAAGTGGAGACGGTGGAGACCGAGGCTGCATTGCTGCCAGATTTGGTTGTGACTGCGCCTCTGGATACAGACAATGCATTGCGGCGACAATTGACTGCGCCTAATGTACTTGTTGAACAACAGCCCTTTGCCCGCCAGTGGGCAGAAACGCGCTGGCGTTTTGTGGCACCAGAGAATACGCTAGAGTATGGGGGAACCGTCAAGCCAGGGTATAACCTGCAAGACGCCACCTTGCGCGCCACACCCTTGACGACGCTGGCTTATGTGCTGCAATATTTGCGCGAACAGAATGTGGGTGAAGCAACGAATTATGTAACGCGGCTTGATCTGCTTCAACAAGCTTTTGACTTAGGGTTGAGCGAACGGGGTATTTGGCTCGCCTATTATCTAGATGAAAATGGTAACCCGGTGTGGGGCAACACAACGACCAATCGGTTGCGCTTTTTTGATAATGCAAACCGCGCGCGCAGCTTTACCGCACTTTTTGAGACGGATGAGGAGGGTGATTACCGGATGGCGGCTGTTGAGGCCGCGCCTGCGTATGAGCCAAATGATTTGTTGACCCCTGCACCACCATTGCCCACGGAATTACCCACGGAGCCAGCCGCTGCGGAAACTCCTGTGGAAGATACTGCGACTGTGGAGGGAACAGCGACGGCCACGCCGACGCTGACGACCACGCCAACCTTTACACCCTCACCCACGGTGGAGCCGACAGCCGTGCCGACGGATGTGCCGACCTGGACGCCGACGCCAACGTTTACGCCGTCGCCTACTTCCGCGCCAACGGATACACCCACCATAACTTTGACGCCTGCGCCGACAGATACAGAGACACCCGCGCCTACCGATACACCTGAGCCTTTTAATGCCTTTGCCATTCCCACCGAGCAAGCGCCATTGGCACGGGCTATTGTCTTCCGTTCTCCCGCCAACTTGCGTGCTGGTCCATCGGTAGAGCAGGAAAGCTTGGCATCACTTGGCTATGGTGTGCCGGTGGATCTCTTTGGTATTACCGAGGGGGGCGATTGGATCTTGTTGCGGATCAATGCGCCGGGTGACCCGCTTGATGGCACTGTTGGTTGGATTGCGACTGATTTGTTGCAAGTGACTGGCGATTTGGCCTTTTTGCCACGCTACTCTGCCGATGGCATGCCGGTGATTCCACCCACGCCAACCAATACGCCCACGCCGGGCATCCCCACAGCGATGCCGACGGCAACGACAATTCCGACGCCTGTTGTGCAAGATCCCGTGGCGCAACCACAGGCAGAGATTGTTGCGCCGCAGCCAGAGGCGAATGAGCAGTTGCTGGTGATTTCTGGCGAACGCATTCCCGCCGATCCCTTTAATCCAATTGCGGTGGTTGGTGCAGATGGACAAGCAGGAACGCTAGCGGTGGACAGAGCATCGGTGCAGATTTGGTCAGGGCTATTTGGTGATTTCCCGGGTCAGTGGGTGGCGGCTTCGGCGGAACTGCTTTGGCCTGGTAGCCAAGTCTATGTCACAGGTAGCCCCGACGCGGACGATCCAAGTCTCCTCGTTGCCACAAGCGTGCGTATTGCTGGCGCACCTGAGCAAGAGCGAGCGAGTTTGCTCAGTGTACCCGATCTAGCCAATGCCTTAGTGGAAGGGCGCGCAGTTGCCATGTTGGGCAGCCGTCAAGAATCGGGCGTCTATATGTTGGAGACGGGTGGCACGCTGCGCCAGCTTTATACAGACGAGAACGAAACAAGCTGGGCGGGCAGTGATCCGGCAGCGGGTATTGTGGTGAGCACGCAGGACGCGCCCACGGGAACCAACCGCTTTAGCTGGGTGCGCGGCGATGGGCTGGGTGTGCAGATCTTTGCCCAACCCTATCACTCGCTGCATGGGGTGGTGGGTGATGCGTTGGGTAGTTTGTGGTGGATTGAGACGCCTCAAGCTGACCTGGATTTGTGGCAGCTTTGGCATTATGAGCCTGCAACCGGCGAGGTGCGCTTGAAATTGCGTGCGTCGGGATTAGCCTTGACATCCGCAAGTGCGGTGGTAAGCCCTAACTTGACGCCTGTGCTCATTGCCGCCTATCCTACCGTGGATGCGGCAAGTGGTGCAGTCACGGATGTCACCTTGGTGATGGATACGCTGGATCGCTTGGCACAGACGCTTTACATGGGTGTCTTCCGTGTGACGGTGCGATTGGCAGGGGATGAGCCAGGCGAGGTGAGTGGCGCAGCACAATTGCTCTTGACTCCAGGCAGCTATCGCGGCCCCTTACAGATTAGCCCGAATCGTAGCAAGTTGGGATATTTTGTCTATGAACCCGACCATCCTTCACTCACATCTGGCTTTATTCGACCTGCGAATATGTTGCGCGTTTTGACCCTAGAAGGGCGGGGAACCAGCACGATTCGCACGGTCTACGCCACTGAGAACCGCTTTGAGTTTCTTGCACCCAACCTTTCTTGGCAGGGGGATGACCGTTTGGTGATCGCACGCAGCCGTTTTGCGCCTGGTGATACCTTTGGCATTGAGCGTTTCGGCGTGGTACAAGTGCAACTGCCTCCCGCGGAAGAGCCGGCTGGCACGGTCACTGTTCGTTCCTATCTTTTCCCGACCCAGCGTGAACTGCGTGACTATACTACGTGCCAAGATGGTCTCTATACGTTGACGATTGCCACGGCGGAAGATGGCAACCTTGAACTATCGCGGTGGGATGGGGGGGAGCGTCCTCAGCCGATCTTCTTGCTCCCCGCCTCCATGAGCCGCGCTTTTCTCTGTTGGCAAGCCCCAGATTCGCTGATAGAGGCCCCCTAGTGGCGTCTTGATGCAAACATCTGGATGCGGAAGTAGAGCAGAGTAGCTGTATGGAAGAGTTAAACTTACCCGTTTGGCCTCAAGATTGGGTCTATTTTGCGAATGTACAAGATGGTTTGTTGGCGCTCGCCGCGGTCGCGGTGTTGTTGCTGCTGATTACGTGGTGGCGACAGCAGACACGCCACTGGTTCCGAATCGTTGTTGCCACCTTGTTGGCGGCTTTGTTGCTTTGTTTGGGCAGCTATACCTTTTTTGTGGTGCCGCCTCATTACGCCAGTTGCCCGCCTGGGTGTATTGGGTGGCGTGGTTTTCCATTGCCCGTAGCGCGCATTAGCCTCAGTGGTGTGACGCGCATCTTTCCGCTTGATTTCCTCTTGAACCTGCTGATGATTTGGCTCTTGTGGTTGGGAGCGACCCTGGTCTGGCGTTTGGCGGCAATGGCAATCCATTGGGAAAATCGCAAATGGCGCGAAAAAGTGCTTTTTATTGTACTTCTGGTTCTGCTGCCGTGGGCGATGATGCCGCGTATTCTGAATCCACCGCAGCCGCAAGCCACTGGCGAAGATCTGCGCCTGGCAGTGAACGCACGACGTTCGGCAGAATTCACCTATCGTGTTACGGGCATGTGGGTACAGCGTTTGGCGCTGGAAGACATTCGTAATTCATCTCCTGCAAAAAATCCTGAATCGCTCTTTGGCGAGACCGTTGTCAACGAGGTTTGTCTGCGCGGCTACACCTATTTTTATATACCCTGGCGACGCTATCGCATTACCCTCGACCCCAGCGGTGTCACGGCACTTCAACTAACGCAAGTGCCGTTGGAGGGGTCATGTTGGGAGGGTGAGGAGGGTTTGGTTGCGGGCGGTTG
>JBBQIG010000221.1:0-7825 GCA_038324715.1 Anaerolineae bacterium
TACCACCGATGACGATGTGACGGCTCCCGCCAACTGGTTAGAGAAACTACTGGCACCGTTTGTCGATGAAGAGGTGATGGTTGTTACAGGAAATACACTGCCGTTGACGCTGGAGACAAAAGCGCAGAGGCTCTTTGAAGCCTATGGTGGATTGGGCAAGGGGCTTGAGCGCAAGGAAGTGGGGCGGGAGTGGTTCCGCTCATTCCGTTTTCAAGCCGTACCGACTTGGCAACTTGGCGCGACCGCCAATGCGGCATTCCGCGCCTCGATTTTTAGCCATCGCGAGATTGGTTTGATGGATGAAGCGCTTGGCCCTGGTATGCCTTCTGGTGTGGGTGAGGATACCTACCTCTTTTACAAGGTGCTCAAAGCGGGCTTCAAGATTGTCTATGAACCCCATACATGGGTTTGGCACAAGCACCGTCGCGAGATGTCATCACTCCGCCGCCAGCTTTATGCCTATAGCAAAGGCCATGTGGCCTATCACCTGACGACGTGGCTGCGCGATCGGGATGCCAGAGCGTTGTTGCATGTTTTTGTACTCATGCCGCCCTGGCGCGTCTTCCAAATGTTTAGGTTGCTTGGTCAGCAGTTGCGTGGCACAAAAAGCTATTCGATCTCCATGCTTTTGCTTGAAATTGCAGGCAACCTTGTGGGGCCATTCGCACTCTGGCAATCGCGCAAGCGTGTACTGCGCGAGGGACGCACAGGCTTGCGGCTACATGATATGCAGAAGTTAGTGTTGCAAAGATAGGATTCTAAGAGTAGCTCACGATGCAGATTGAGTCATTGTTGCAGCCTTCGCCACCCCAAACGCCACCTCAAACAGAGGAGGAACTCACCCAGAGTTACTTTGTGGTGGATCCCGCACAGCGTTGGGGATCACAGGATCTAAGTGAACTTTGGAAGTTTCGCGAGCTGCTTTATTTTCTGATTTGGCGCAATGTAAAGGTTCGCTATAAGCAGACAGCCCTGGGTGTGATTTGGGTGGTATTACAGCCGCTCTTGATGAGCTTTTTATTCAGCATTGTCTTTGGGGAATTAGGGCAAGTCTCGTCAAATGGCGCTCCCTATCTTATTTTTGCCTTTGCTGGCTTGCTTCCCTGGCAGCTATTTGCCCATGCCCTTTCAACATCTAGCCAAAGTTTGGTGACGGATCAACAACTGGTTACTAAGGTCTACTTCCCAAGACTGATTGTGCCGCTGGCGGCGGTGCTGGCAGGAGTCATAGACTTTACAATTACCCTGGTCGTACTTGTTGGACTGCTCATTTTTTATGGCGTGTCGATCAGTGCCGCCATGCTCACACTGCCACTTTGGGTTTTGCTGCTACTTGGCGCGGCGATGGGCGTGGGTGTGTGGTTGTCGGCTCTTAATGCACAGTATCGCGATGTGCAATATGCCATGCCGTTTTTGGCGCAATTCTTGCTCTTTGCAACGCCGGTTGCCTATGCGTCGGATTTAGTTCCAGCCAAGTGGCAACTGCTTTATGCACTGAATCCCATGGTCGGGGTTGTGGATGGGTTTCGCTGGGCATTGCTAGGTCAGGAGCCGCGCTTGGGTATTTCACCCCTGATCTCTGCCATCGTGGTTGCAATCTTATTGATCAGTGGCATCGTCTATTTTAGCCGCGTAGAACAATCGTTGGCGGATGTGATATAGACCATGGCTAACTTTGCGATTCGAGTTGACAATTTAAGCAAGCAGTACCGGCTAGGTCAGCGTGGTGGATATAAGTCGCTACGTGACCTCTTGGCAGAGGGACTCAAGAGACCCGCTCAGTTCTTGCAGAGGAACGCGAATCAGCGGGACTCATCAGAGCAGAAGACGCTTTGGGCACTAGAAAATGTTTCGTTTGAGGTGCGACAGGGTGAAGTCGTTGGCATCATCGGGCGCAATGGCGCTGGCAAAAGCACGCTGCTCAAAATTCTTTCGCGCATTACCAAACCAACACGCGGACGCGTTGAAGGATTTGGTCGAGTGGGGAGCCTGCTTGAGGTTGGCACAGGATTTCATCCAGAGTTAAGCGGGCGCGAGAATATTTTTTTGAATGGCGCTATCCTTGGCATGAAGAGGGCAGAAATACGCCGCAGGTTTGACGAGATTGTGGCCTTCGCCGAGTTTGAGCAATTCCTTGATACTCCTGTTAAACGCTACTCGAGTGGCATGTATATGCGACTCGCTTTTGCAGTTGCCGCACATATGGAGCCTGATATTTTGATTGTGGATGAAGTGTTGGCGGTTGGCGATGCGGCTTTCCAGAAGAAGTGTCTGGGCAAGATGGATGATGTTGCCAAAGAAGGTAGAACCGTGCTCTTTGTGAGCCATAACATGGGCGTGATTCAATCTCTTTGTAGCCGCGCAATTTTCCTGCGCAACGGCTCTGTCTTTGCGGACGATAGTGCGGCTGCCACGGTTACAGCCTATCTGAGAACGCTGGAAGAGCAGGCTGTGCCCGATCTCATGACGCGCACAGAGAGACGTGGGCAAGGCCAAATTCGGCTTACGCACATAGATATTCGCGCCGATGAGAATGATCCATTCTCTATGTTGGCAACGGGTCGCCCTGCACAATTTGTCTTCTACGTCTCAGAGATTCACCCCGGTATGTCTTGCTCATTTACTGTCTATGATCAATTTGGGCAGCCTGTGACCTATTTTGATTCTACTGTGCATGGTCAACTGGATGAGGTGGACTCAGGAGCTAATTCAGACTCTAAAGCCAAGTTTCTTTGTGAGGTGGATGCGCTGACGCTTATCCCAGGCCGATATCGCATCAACGCTGCCATTATGTGGAATGGCGAAATGCAGGATCATCTGGAGGGAGCCGCCTTTTTTGAGGTAGCACAGGGGGAACTTATGGGGCGACCTGTACTCGCAGATTCGGGCTATGGCAGTACGCTGCTCCACCACCGTTGGCTAAGACCTGTTTAAGAGAGCCCGTTTAAGAGAGAAGAGACCGATGAAGACGCTTGTTGCAGGATGGTTCAGTTTTAGCAACGGTCACGCTACTGCCGGTGATTTGTTGACGCGTGATCTTACGTGTCAATGGCTGCAACGCGCGGGACACACAGTTGATGTTGCCGTTGATGCGCCATTCATAGGGGGTGTCGATTGGCGTTCGGTTGACCCCGACGACTACAGCATTGTCGTTTTTGTATGTGGCCCCTTTGAGAAGGGTGAGTTGGAAACAGAGTTTCTTGCTCGTTTCAACCGCTGCCGTCTGATTGGGCTGAATCTCTCAATGCAGATTCCACTCCATATGTGGAACCCGTTTGACTTGTTGATCGAACGTGACAGTTCGGTGCGGACACACTCCGATATGGTCTTTGGCACATGCCAGCCTAAGGTGCCTGTGGTCGGCGTCTGTTTGGTTGAAGCGTATGATGGCGCATTGGTGGAGAGCGCGAATGCTGCAATTCAACGTCTAATTGATAGCGCAGAGATGGCAGTTGTACCCATTGATACCCGACTTGACACCAATAGTACAGGTCTGCGCAGTCCAGCGGAGATTGAATCACTTATTGCCCGTGTAGATGTCTTGGTGACGACAAGACTTCATGGCACTGTGCTGGCATTGAAAAATGGGATTCCAGTTCTGGCGATTGACCCGGAAGCCGGTGGTGCAAAGATTCAGCAACAAGCAGAGACGATTCGCTGGCCTGTCTTTTTTACGGTCGATAAAGTGACTGATGAGGGATTGCAAGAGGCTTTGGCGTATTGTCTAACGGATGATGCACGAGCGCTGGCGCGCCAATGTGGTGAAAGTGCGGCCAAAATGGTGGAAAGCATGGGCGACGACTTGGTTGCTGCATTAGTGAACTCTGACGAACTCGATGCCCGCTATCGTACACGTATGGTTATCCTGCAAGAACAGGCAAATGCCGCACTTGCTGCAATAAACCTCACGGATGAAACGGAGGAAATTATGCTCCGGCACAAGTTGTATCGGGTTGGAAAGCGCGTTCTGCGCTTGATGACGCCAAAGGCCGAGAAGATAGAGAGTTAAGCGCGATCGGGCTTGGCCGCACTTTGCGATTGGCGTACGGTGTAAGTGGTGGCAACAGTTTTAGAGGAACGGGTGAGAGCTTGATTAACCATCCAATTAAGATGGCCCAGGATCCTAGCCCATCCATGCAAATGCGGCATGATGAGCGGCAAGAGCCAGGAAACTCCGACTTGCCGCTCGTTTCGGTTGCAATTGCGTGCTATAACCAGGCCCACTTCTTGCCTACGGCGATTGAGAGTGTGCGCGCTCAGAGCTATACAAATTTCGAGATCATCATCGTGGATGACGGTTCGGTTGATGATACAGCGCAGATTGCCGCGGCCTATCCTGGTGTGCGTTGCATCCAGCAAGCAAATCAGGGACTTTCGGCTGCGCGTAATACGGGGCTGCTGTATAGTCGAGGGGAGTTTGTGGTCTTTTTGGATGCAGATGACCGCTTGCTGCCCCGCGCACTCGAAGTCGGTCTCCTCTGTATGCAGGCGTATCCAGAGTCTGCTTTTGTCTCTGGTCACTTTCGCTATATCAATGTGGATGGCAGTCCGCTGAGCGAGTTTCCACAGAATCAAGTACAAGATCATCATTACCTGGCGCTGTTGCGCGGAAATTACATCGGCATGCACGCTGCCGTGATGTACCGCCGCTCAATCTTTGAAGAGGTAGGCCATTTTGATACATCATTACGTGCCTGTGAAGACTATGATATCTACTTGCGAATTGCACGCACTTTTCCAGTCTATTGCCACAACGAGGTCATTACGGAATACCGGCAGCATGGCGCAAACATGTCGGGTGATCCAACGTTTATGTTGCAACATGCACTGGGTGTCCTGCGCCGGCAACAACCATATGTACGCAAAGACCCGGCTCGCAAACGCGCCTACCGTTATGGATTGCTGGCTTGGCAAGCTCACTACGGAGAACGCCTTTTTGAACGCGCTGCCCAAAGACGCGCAGGTGGGAATACCCAACAGGCAAATCAACTGCTAGTCGCTGCGCTGCGACGGACACCCTTATACGCGGGCTATCATATTGCCAAATGGATTTATGGGCATGGATACGGATTGCTCTATCGCTTGAGTTCGCCAGCTATGCGTGAGCAAATCGCGCACCGGCTCTACCAGATCAGCGCACCACCCGTCGGACGTGTGCGTTTTGGAGACTTGGGCCGCGTGACACCCGTTGCTCAAGCCAACAGGCTCTCACCCGACCTGCGCATCGATCAACATTACATAGAGACATTCATTGCCAGTCAAGCCCTCTATCTGCGTGGCAACGTTCTCGAGATCGGGCAGAGTGGGCTGCTTGCAAAGCATCAAGGGCCGCGCATCACAGATGTCACGCATCTTGCGCTCGGCGATGGGCAGGATGCAGAGACGTTGTTGGATGACCTGAGTTGTGCCGACCACTTGGGCGCGGACAGCTTTGATTGCATCCTTTTGAGCGACGTGCTTCACCGTCTTTATGACCTTGCGGCAACCATGAGGACTCTCTATCTCCTTCTTAAACCGGGCGGGGTTTTACTTGCCACCATGCCAGGTATCGGCTTGGTGAAGCCGAGTGCTTCTGAAGAAGCTGGCTACTGGACATTTACGCGTTACTCAGCCCAGAAACTGCTTGAACAAGTTTTTGACAATGAGATGATTTGCGTTGAAGCCAAAGGCAATGTTCTGGCCGCGACTGCGTTTCTGCAAGGGCTATCTGTCGAAGGGCTTACCCCAGAAGAACTTGCCTATTCCGACCCACAATTTCAGCTTGTGGTTACGGCAAGGGCCATTAAGTATCCAGTGGGGGCATCGGTCTTTGAGAAGCGTGGGGAACAGGGCTCCTAATGCAGACAAGTGAGGCTGAAGCAGTGCAATCTCAACCCAAGGTGAGCGTACTGGTGATGACCTACAATCATGCCGAGTATATTCGGCATGCGTTGGATAGTGTTCTGATGCAGGAGGTCACTTTTGCTTATGAGATTCTGATCAGTGAAGACTATTCGACTGATGGCACGCGTGAAATTGTTATTGACTATCAGCAACGGCACCCTGATCGTATTCGTCTTCTGCTCTCTGAAGAGAACGTACATAACAATAGCGTGGTTGCGCGCGGCCTTGCGGCAGCTACAGGGGAATATATTGCCCTGCTAGATGGCGACGATTACTGGACATCGAAGCATAAATTGCAGCGACAGGTGGACTTCTTGGAGAGTCATCCTGAATGTAGTTTGTGCTTTCACAATGCTATCGTTGTGGATGAGACAAGTGGCGGTGATCCGTGGAAGTGGACACCGGAGGACTACCCGGAAATTTCTTCATTAGAGGATATTTGGATGGGCAACTTCATTGCTACCTGTTCGACCCTATTTCGCAGGTGGGCATCTGGCGAAGTGCCAGAGTGGTACATTGACATGTTTCCAATTACCGATTGGCCTCTGCATATTCTCAATGCGGAGCGCGGACAAATCGGCTATATCAACGAAGTCATGGGCGTCTACCGCTACCACAGCCGGGGATACTATTCTCCAATGAGCGAAACACGCAAGTTGGAGCAAACATTGAGCCTTTTTCAGACCATGAATCAGAATTTTGACTACAAGTACAACAATCTGGTCAATATTGGCATTTCGAAGTACTTCGTTGAGTGGGCTGAAGAATATTTGGCGCGTGGGGATGTAGCAAGAGCGCGCTCCTGCTTCCGCACTTCTCTAATAGGACGCCCCATTAACCAATTTATTCCTGCCAAGCGCCTTTTGGTGCTGATGCTGAGATTGTTTTTCCCGAGGGTGGTAAAGCTGCAACGACCATCCCTTGAGAGGTCTTAATATGCTCTTGATAATGTGTTGGCGCAATGGTGGGTGGCGATACGGATGAGTACTCATCCGTATCGCTCAACTATTCCTCCTGTTGCAGATGGAAGAAAGCGACCCCTATGGTCGGTGATGATTCCAACCTATAACTGCGCGCGTTTTCTGCCGGAGACATTGGCGAGTCTACTTATGCAGGATCCTGGGCCTGAGCAGATGCAGATCGAGGTGATCGATGATCATTCCACGGAGGATGAGCCGCAGGCAGTTGTGCAGGCAGTGGGGGGCGGGCGCGTGGCTTTTTACAGGCAACCTGAAAATGTAGGCCACATCAGAAATTTCGAGACCTGTATACGACGCTCTCGTGGTCATCTGATTCATTTATTGCATGGTGATGATCGGGTGAGAAATGGCTTCTATCACAAAATGCAAGCAGGCTTTGACGAAGAGCCTCAAATTGGAGCCGCATTTTGTCGTCAAATATTCGCGGCTGAAAATGGTGACGAGGTTGCTATATCGCCGCTGGAGCAAGCGAATCGCGGCATTCTTGGCAACTGGCTTGAACGTCTTGCGCTTGAACAACGAATCATGACCCCTTCTATAGTTGTGCGGCGCACTGTCTATGAAGAATTAGGTGGTTTTGATAACCGTCTGGTCTGTGCCGAGGATTGGGAGATGTGGGTACGCATTGCGGCGCGCTATCCGATCTGGTATGAACCTGAGCCTCTGGCAGTTTACCGCATGCACTCGGCTTCAAATACAGGACGTCATACGCGTTCTGGTGAGGACATCCGCTATACACGGCTGGCAATTGAGCTTTTTCAGTCCTACTTGCCCAAAGAGCGCGCAACTGCGATTACACAAAAGGCCAAGGAGACCTATGCGCTCTCTGCTTTGGAAAGCGCCTATCAAATGTGGATCAAGCGCGATGGGGTGGCGCTGAAAGCACAACTGCGTGCAGCATTTGCCTGTAGTCGCTCTGGGAAAGTTCTGCGTCATGCGGGAAGGCTTACGCTAAAGGCACT
>JBBQIG010000222.1:0-7805 GCA_038324715.1 Anaerolineae bacterium
ACATTCAACGCGCGCGTCTGGTCATAGCGCCCCCCCACGCCCGTCTCAATCGCCGCCCACTTCACCTCATAGCGTTCAAAGAGGGCAAGAGCCAGCAGGATAGATGTCTCGTGAAACGAATGCACATGCTGGGCGTTCTCCAGCGCCAGTTGCACACAAAAGGGCTGAATCCGATGCCGCCAGAGATCATTGATGTCATCTTGGCTAACAAACTCGCCATCAATCGAAAAACGCTCGCGATAGTCAAAGAGATGCGGCCCCATGAAAGCCCCAGCTCGACCCAGCGCACCCAAGCCCATCTCCAACATGCGACAGGTAGAGCCTTTGCCGCCGGTTCCAGCCACATGCACAAGCTGGGTAGGATGCCCCTGGGGCCACAGCGTCTGGATTGAGCGCCGCAATAGCTCCAGGCGCACCAGTTTGGCTGTAGACCATTCCGCATGGTAAATCTCGTCGACTGTGCTGTAATAGGGAAAGTTGTGCAAAAGGCTCCCAGAACTGCTTCCAGAGATGCTCACAGTGCCGCCTATGCCAGCGATTCTAGCTTAAGTGTCGCAAGGACGGCTGCAATCTCAGCATCCACCATTGCCTTCACCTGCGCCGCTACACTGTCCACAGCGATCTCGCGCACTTCGCCATTACGCCGCGTCTTTAGCTCCAACGCCCCGCTCTTCAGCCCCTTGTTGCCCACCGTCAAGCGCAAAGGAATTCCCAACAGATCAGCATCATTGAACTTCACACCTGCGCGCTCATCACGGTCATCATAGAGCACCTCCACACCCAGTGCCTTTAGCTCGCCATAAATGCGCTCCGCAGCCTCCACCACATCGGGCGTCTTCTCCGAACCGAGGCTCACCAACATCACCTGATAGGGCGCAATCGTAATCGGCCATTGGATGCCCTGTTCGTCATTGTGATGCTCAATAATACACGCCATCATGCGCTCAGAGCCGATGCCATAGGAACCCATGACCACAGGTTTGCTTTCGCCATTCTCGTCCAAGAAGAACGCGCCCATCGCTGCGCTATACTTTGTACCCAGCTTAAAGATGTTCCCCACTTCAACGCCGCGCACAGTACGCAATGGATTGCCACAGACAGAACAAGGATAACCATCGGACGCTGCCACAATATCAGTCACCACATCCGCGCTATAGTCACGCCCATAGGTGATATTACGCATGTGGGTATCCACACGGTTGGCCCCAGCCACCAAATTTGGACTGGTGGTCACTAAATCATCCACCACCAACAAAACCTGGCTACGGTCAATGCCCAAAGGCGAACCATACCCCGGCTCTGCACCAATAGCGCGAATTTCTTCGGTCGTGGCAGGGCGCATGCGCTTGGCTTTGATGGCGTTCGAGAGTTTCGTCTCGTTCACCTCCATGTCACCACGCACCACGGCAAAGACAAATTTCTCATAGCTCTTCTGCTCGGTCTCTTCAATCTCCGCCACCATAAAGACCGCTTTGGCAGTCTCAGCAAGGCCGATCTTCAAGAAGTCTGCCAAGGTCGCAATGGTCGTCACATTCGGGGTATGCACCTCTTCCAATGGAGCCGGAGCAACGCCACTCGGCGCGTCCTTCTTGAAGACAGCAATCTGACGATTGGCACTATATCCACACGCATCACAGATCAACAACGTATCCTCGCCCACAGGAGTCAAGGCCATAAATTCATGCGCCATTGTCCCCCCCATCATCCCCGTGTCGCTCTCCACAGCAACCACATCTAACCCGCAACGGCGAAAAATGTTGAAGTATGCCTGGTAGAACTGAGGGTAAATCCGATCCAGCCCTGCAAAATCGCGATCAAACGAGTAGGCATCCTTCATCGTGAATTCGCGGATGCGAATCGCGCCTGCACGCGGCCGCGGTTCATCACGGAACTTGGTCTGGATCTGATAGAGGATAAAGGGCAATTGGCGATAGCTGTTGAGCATGCTGCTTACCAGATCCGCCATAATTTCTTCGTGGGTCATCCCCAAGCAATAGTCACGGTCATTGCGATCCTTGAGCCGCGCCATATCATCGCCAATCTGATACCAGCGCCCCGTGCGCTGCCACATCTCGGCTGGATGCACCATGGGCAGGGTCACTTCTTGTCCGCCGATGCCATCCATCTCATCGCGCATGATATTTTCGATCTTGTGCTTCACCCGCTGAGCAAGGGGCAAAATATCGAAAATGCCCGCCGCAATTGGATGGATCAGGCTGGCGCGGATCATCAACTGGTGACTGATGATTTCGGCCTCTGCCGGGGCTTCGCGCAGCGTCTGGAAAAAGAGATTGGACATTCGCATGAGAATCTACTCCGAGTGAGTTCAATGGCGAAACAAGGAACCAGGCGGCTAGCTCTTAGCTGTGAGCGTTTGCCAATAACGCATCGACTTTGGCCTGGAGTTCTTCATAATTTAACAAACCAACCTGGCGAGCTACCTCTTCCCCATCTCGTATAAAGAGCAGGGTGGGTAGCCCCATAATCGTATACTGTTCTGGCGTCACTGGATTTTCATCCACATCGAGCGCCACCACCAAAATTTGTGCGCCATAGTCGCGCACTAAAAATCCTGTGTAAGCGGAAATGATCGTACAGGGCTGGCACCACTCCGCCCAAAAATCGACCACGACCAAGCGATCGCTGCCAAGTACCACTTCCTCGAAATCCGTATCCTCAACATCCTGCACTGATAATAGAGACGATGGATTCGCGTTATCGGTGACGAGCGATGACGCAGATGAGGCAGATGGTTGGGGGCGATCCTCATAAGGAATTGTGGGGGGCTTGAATTTCATGCCAAACAATTTACGCAACATGGTCAATTCCTTTCCCAGAACAACTGCAACCAGCGCAAAATGGTAAGCAAAGACAAAAAGCAAACCATAAAATGGAGATTGCCAAAAATGAGTGGCAGCCGCCATGCGGGCGGCTGCTCTACTGCGGGTGAGTATATGCTTGCACCCTGTGGATGTCAAAAGTTAGGCGTCAGACATGGGGGTCTAGGCGGTGGAGAAGGATGGCAAAAAGGATAATAGGGTCAGCACAGCCAAAATCAGGACAGTAGCTAAAAAGATCCGGCGCAACCATACATTACTCATTTTGATGGCAAGACGTGCCCCAATTATTCCGCCCATCAGCATCACTACGCCCAAAATCAACCCCAATCGGTAATCCACCAGACCACTCCTTGTAAAGATAACCGTAGCCACAAAGGACGAAAGGATGTTAATGACCTTCGTCATGGCGACCGCTTCAAGGAAGGTCATGCGGAAGCAGAGGACATAGGCTGCCGTTAGGAGTGTGACATAGCCGCCACTAAAAAAGCCGCCATAGACGCCCAACAGCAATGTGGCGGCATAGCCTGCAAATGCAGCAACTTTCGGCGGCGGTCCCACTGGCACCACGCCAGCTTGCGGGTTAAGGGCTGAAAAAATTGCCACCGCAATCATGAAGAGAGCAACCAACAACGGGATGCTCTCTGCGGCAATCACCGTAAGCAACCAAGCCCCAACCACGGAACCGATCAAAGTTAACAGACCAAGCAGTGGCAGTCTGCGCTTGTCAATTGTACCTGTACGCAGAAAAGGAACTGTTCCTCCCACGCTCATAAAGATGAGCGCAAACATGTTGGTCGCAACCGCAACGCGAGGATCAATGCCAAATTGCATCATTGCCGGTACCGTGATCAAAGAGGTGCTGCCGGTGACGACACTGATGATGCTGGTGAACAAGAAGATGGCAGTGAGTGCAAGCAGTATTGAACTGTTCAAAGAGGGTTAGCCCATGCCCTTATACCCAGATACATCTAGGTATTCCAGGTATTCCTTTCATTCTGACAAGAGCCGTCAGTGCGTTTCAAAAACTCGTCGCAGCCACATGACGATCAAAAGCAGCCCAAAAGCGAGTAAGGTGAGCAGTAACGCCATTTGGTTCGCGCGCTCCAAATCTCCTGCCTGAAGCGCATCATAAATGGCAATCGGCAAGGTCTGGGTACGTCCAGGAATATTGCCAGCCACCATCAAAGTCGCCCCAAAATCTCCCAAAGCACGCAGAAAACCCAATAACCCGCCCGCTAAAATCCCCTGCCAGGCAATCGGGATGCTGATCCTCAAGAAAAGCTGCACAGCGTTGCAGCCATCAATGTGCGCTGCTTCTTCAATCTCCCGACTCACTTCAGCGAAGCTCACACGCACCGTTTGTATCACCAGCGGCAATGCAGTGACCGTGGCGGCAATCACCGCGCCCTGCCAGGTAAAGACCAATCGGATCCCAAACGCACGCTCCAGCAGCGGGCCTATCCCCCGCTGTCCCAACAGAATCAACAGGTAATATCCCAACACGGTGGGCGGCATCACCAGCGAGAGGAGCGTGATTCCCTCCAACAGCCACTTGGCGCGCAGATTCGACCGCAGCAGGAGCCACGCAAGTAACGTCCCTAAGACCAAAGCGATTATGCCAGCCCAGGACGCTACCCAAAGTGAAAGCGTGAGGGGTGACCAGCCGCTTCCTTCCCAATTTAGAAATGACATGTTAGAAGCGACATGTTAGCAATGACATGGTTAAGGCGTGGAGGGGATTAGATCTTCACCCGGCAGAATAAAGCCATACTTCCGCATAACAAGACGCCCACTTTCTCCATTGATGAAAGCAGCAAACGCGCGTGCCTGTTCGACCTGGGAGCTACTGGTGATCACTGCCAGCGCCTGATTGAGCGGTTGGTGCAACTCTTCGTCGAGCAGCACCCAGGAAATTTCAGGAATATCAGCAACGGACAACGCGATGATACCCGCCTCGGCGTCACCCGTTTGGATGTACTGAAGGGCCTGACGCACATTCTCGCCCAGCACAAGCTTGGGCTGCAACGCATCCCACAGACCAGCATGCTCCAAGGCTTGCTTGGCAGCCAGACCATACGGAGCATGTTCGGGGTTGGCAATGGCGACATTGCGAATCGATGGATCCAGTAGATCTTTCAACGTCGCCACCGTCACGCCAGCTTGACGATTGGCAGCTAGTACAACTCGTCCTCTTGCATAGAGCGTAATTGTATCTTCTAAGACCAGCCCTTGGGTATTTAACCGTTCAATAAAATCAATATTAGCAGCGGCGAAGAGATCAAAGGGTGCGCCATTCTCAATCTGCTGTGCTAGGTTGCCGGTAGAGCCAAAGACCAGAGTCACCGGTTGACCTGTCTCCTCTTCAAATAGCTCGGCAATTTCGGTGAAGGCAAATTGCAGGTCAGAGGCCGCTGCCACTGTTAATTCTTCCTCTACAGGAATAACAGATGCAGGTGTCTCAGCTGGCGTACCAGCAGACATGCAACTCACTAGACTGAGCATTATCAGAAGAAGCGTGAGGAATGCCCCTGCTTTACGGTAAAACATGCAATTCTCCTTAGGCAGGTGGGTTGGTGGGAAATGGGGCAGGAGACTGTTGCAGCCAATCGAGCAGCACCTGAAGATGTTGAATGTGTAGTTCTAGACACATGCGCTTGAATACCTGTTCAGTCGGCACCTCAACCAGCGAACTTAGTAGCCAGCAAGCTTATTAAATGGGCAATGCTTTGCTGCGTTGGGTGATGTGCCCTGTAATGAACGAAAGAATTGCTTCCGACTCCAACCAATGGGCGAAATAGGTACGACCGAGAGCCAACCAGGCAACCCAACAGAGATAGAAGGACAAAGATTATGCATTGTAGCGCTAGGTGCAAGCTTGGGCAAATGGTGCGAGAGACCACCTAAGTAAGAGTAGATTTGTGGTTGAATTACCAGATAATTTTGCACCTTGAAAGCGACCTAACAACATTATTTTGCAGATTGACGAAGTATCACAACAGGACTATTCTCACCGTTATGCGCCTCTGTTGTGCAAACGGCTTAGTCACTTCTGTGCCTTGTCAGTGATGCGTATCAGTGGTGCGTTATTGACACAGGCTTCTCACAGGTTCTATGCCCACATTGTATATCAGTCCTTCACTGAAAGGAGGTTCCACGTATGGTAAGGGAGCAAGTCTCATCGTCGAATTTAGCATCGATTGGCTACGATCCGGCTAAACAGGTTCTGGAAATCGAGTTCCTCAATGGAAGAGTCTATCAATATTATGGTGTTCCTGCTGCACTCTACGAGGGGCTTATGGCTGCAAGTTCGCACGGGAGTTACTTCAACCAGTTCATTAAGAAAGGTGGATATGGGTATGAACGAATTCAATGAACACTTTGTAATGAGCTAAGAGTGTGCTTACCTCCTTTCATACAAGTAATTTAGCGCTAAATGTAGTGCTATACTAGCGTTATTCCGTTAATGCGCGTCATTTGTGCAGCAGGTCTACCGTATGAGTAGACTATATGGGTAGACGGTAGGAGCAGAGGAACGCAATGACAACAAGCCCTGAAATGCCTAAGTGGTATCTTCAGTATGAAGCAGGCGTTCCGCACGAGATTGAGATTCCCGATATTCCGCTTTATCGTGTTTTAGATGATAAAGCCGCGCGCTATCCGCACAAGAGAGCAATCAAGTTTATTCTGAAATATCTGCCCTTTGGAGTGGTAGTTGGTTCAACATTGAGCTATGCCGCGCTCAAGGGTGCTAGTGACCGCTTTGCCGCCGCGCTTGTACAACTGGGCGTGCGTCCGGGTGACCGCGTAGCGCTTATGCTGCCCAATATTCCCCAGCACACGATTGCCTATTTTGGCATCCTCAAAGCGGGGGGCATTGTCGTCAACGTCAATACCACCTATACCCCGCGCGAACTGCTGCACCTCCTTCGTGATAGCGGAGCCGAAACCCTGATCACTCTCACCGGTCTCTATTCCCGTGCCGAGAAAATTCGCGCACAGATCGCGCTCAAGCGTTTCATTCTGACCAATGTCGAAGATTCGCTCGCTTGGCATTGGAGACTCTTGGCGGCACTCCAGCGGCGCGCCACCGGTATGAGAGTTGAAGTAGCGCCCGCACCCGACATTCATGATTTCTACCAACTCCTACGCAATACACGCAGCCGCCCCCCAGCGGTCAAACATGCCGCCGATCATCTGGTGGTGCTGCAATATTCAGGTAGCACCACGAGCATCCCCAAGGCTGCCATGTTGACCCACCGCAATCTTGTTGCCAATGTCCATCAAATACGCTGCTGGCTACCCTTTATTGCGGAAGGCAAAGAGAAGGTGTTGGGGGCGCTGCCTTTTTTCCACTGCTATGGCATGACTGTCAGCATGCTCACCGCCTTCCACATGGGCGCAACCCTGATCATGACGCCAGACCCCCATCCAATCGATCTGATTCTCCAGATCATTGACCGCGAAAGCGTGACCCTTTGTCCTTCTGTTCCCGACCTCTATGCGGCGATTCTCACCCATCCGCGTGCAAATGAATATAATTTACGCTCGCTGAAAGGGTGCATGAGCGGTGGAGCCTCGCTGCCCATTGAAGTAGCGCGTCGCTTTAAGGAGTTGACGGGCAGTGATTTGGTGGAGGGGTATGGTCTTAATGAATCTTCGCCTGTGGCGCTTGCCAACCCAATACAGAGCAAGAACCGGCGTGCAGGAGCCGTAGGGCTGCCCATCCCCAATGTGCATGCGGAGATTGTTGCGCTTCAACCAGATGCGAAAGGGCATCATACGCCCATGCCGATTGGCGAACCGGGTGAGTTGGTCATCTATGGTCCGCAGGTGATGAAGGGCTATTGGAATGCACCGGAAGAAACCAGCCGCGCCATCAATGCGCGTGGCGGGCTGCACACGGGTGACATTGCGCACATGGATGAAGATGGCTATATCTATCTTGTGGATCGCAAGAAGGATCTG